>NZ_JCBAJA010000004.1:0-261826 GCF_059834885.1 Microbulbifer sp. SE14
GGACTCGGGACTCGGGACTCGGGACTCGGGACTCGGGACTCGGGACTCGGGACTCGGGACTCGGGACTCGGGACTCGGGACTCGGGACTCGGGACTCGGGACTCGGGACTCAAGTAGGGTGCGCCGTGCGCACCACCGGGGTCAACGGTGCGCACGGCGCACCCTACAACTCGGAGCTCGGGAAAATCGTAGGGTGGATAAGCGCTAAGCGCATCCACCAACTCAAAACGGCGGATGCGCCCGGCGTGGACTCACGTGGCGCTTATCCGCCCTGCGGACTCAAACAATCCATGAACAAAGCAATACGCCGTACCCTGATCCTACTCACGGCAATCGCCACCGCCAGCTGCGGCTGGCACCTGCGCGGCGCACCGAAAAACTTCCCGCCGGGCAGCCAGCTGTATATCTCCGCAGAGGATCCGCGCAGCGATATCGCCGAAGAGCTGACCCGGCTGCTGCAGAATGCCGGCCTGCCGATGGCCGAATCCCCGCTGGAGGCGGACTACGCCCTGACCATCCACGAGGAAACCGAACGCAAGCGCACCGTATCCGTGGACGCCAGGGGCCGCGCCTCGGAATACGAGCTGATCACCAGCGCCCTCTACAGCGTCCGCGACAGCGGCGGCCGCATCCTGCTCAACAACGCCGTGGCGGATGTCTACCGCACCCTCGAGTGGGACGACAACGAAGTGGTCAGCAAGGGTGAGGAAGAGCTGCTGCTGCGCGAGGAGATGCGCCGCGAACTGATCAGCCGCATCATCGACCGCCTGCGCCGCATCGATATCGACGCACCCGCAGAAGACAGAAGTTACTGATGCGCATCAATCCGCGGCAATTATCACAGAGCCTGAACAAGGGCCTGATGCCGGTCTACGTCATCACCGGTGACGAACCGCTGATCGTGCAGGAATGCAGCGACAGCATCCGCACCGCCGCCAAAAGAAGCGGCTTCAGGGAGCGCGAACTGCTGCACGCCGAGCACAATTTCGACTGGGGCCAGCTGCTCGCCTCCGCGGGCAGCATGTCGCTGTTCGCGGAAAAGAAAATCGTTGAACTGCGCCTGCCCGGCGGCAAACCCGGCGACAAGGGCAGCAAGGCCCTGCAGGAATTCGCTGCCCTCGCCGGTGACGACCTGCTGCTATTGCTGGTGCTCCCCAAGCTGGACAGGTCCCAGCTGAACAGCAAGTGGATCAAGGCCCTGGACCAGAAGGGCGTGCTGATCCAGGTGTGGCCGGTGGAGGCCGGGGAAATGCCGCGCTGGATCCACCAGCGCCTGCGCGCCGCGGGTCTGGACGCGGAGCCGGAGGCGATCCAGATCCTCGCCGAGCGGGTCGAGGGCAACCTGCTCGCCGCCAGCCAGGAAATCGAGAAACTCAGGCTGCTGAGCGCGGACAACCTGATCACCGCCGAGATGATGAACGACGCCGTGGCCAGTTCCGCCCGCTACGACGTCTTCGGGTTGATCGACAGGGCCCTGGCCGGCGACGCCGAGGGCGCCATCAAGACCCTGCACGGCCTGCGCGCCGAGGGCGTCGAGGCGCCGGTGGTGCTCTGGGCCCTGGCGCGGGAAATCCGCAGCCTGCTGGAAATCGGCGAAAAGCTGGACCAGGGCCAGCCGATGGCGCGCCTGGTGCGCATCCAGAAGCGCCAGCCGCTGATCCAGTCCGCCCTCGCCCGCCTGCGCCCGCGCCAACTGGAAAGCCTGCTGCTGCGCGCCCGCGCGGTGGATACGGCCATCAAGGGCGGCAAGGACCAGGATCCCTGGACCGGGCTGCTGGAACTCACGCTGAACCTGTCCGGCAAGCGCAGTATCTGACGGGACTCGGGACTCGGGACTCGGGACTCGGGACTCGGGACTCGGGACTCGGGACTCGGGACTCGGGACTCGGGACTCGGGACTCGGGACTCGGGACTCGGGACTCGGGACTCGGGCGATCGTGACCTGTAGGAGCTTGCCTTGCAAGCGAACAGCTACGGAGCTCCGCCCCCATCGCCTGCAAGCAGACTCCTACAAAAGCTGTTTGCCGAGCCTGGTCGCGTAAATCGATTCCCCTCCCGCCGCTATCTCCCGAAACTTCCTGCGATCGCTGCCATATCCATCATTTTCAAAACACGCCAAACCATTGCACCCGCGCCGCTGGGCGGCGTGGCATATAACACCGTCACAAATGGGCAAGACCGCCGGCCGGAATGGAACTAGGATAGTCGGCAAAACCGGAGTTGCGAACTAACCTTTCCCACACCGGAGCCGCGCGATGATGTCGGAGACAATATCAATGAGTAAAACACCCTCCCCGTCCAGATTGTCCAGTACCCACGAGGTCTTCAACCAGACGCCGCCCCTGGCCGGCCACAACCTCTACGCCGGCGACGCGGCGCTGCGCGAGGCGGTGCAGCACAACGGCGGCCACTGGGCCGAGGACGACCTGCAGCGCTACGGCGAGGTCTGCGGCCGCCCGGAGATGATCCAGCGCGGCTTCGACGCCAATGAGTTCAAACCCATCTTCGAGCCCCATGATCGCGTCGGCAATCGCGTCGACCTGGTGCGCTATCACCCTGCCTATCACCAGCTGATGCAGCTGGCACTCTCCGAAGGGCTGCACAGCGCGCCCTGGACCGATCCCAAGCCCGGCGCGCATGTGGTACGGGCCGCCAAATACTACCTGCACTGCCAGTTGGAGGCCGGCCACGGCTGCCCGGTGACCATGACCTTTGCGTCGGTGCCCTCCATCCGCCTCACGCCGGAACTGGCGCAGGAGTGGCTGCCGAAGGTCACCGCGCGTGGCTACGATCCCAGCAACCGCCCGCACACGGAAAAAAACCACCTGACCATCGGCATGGGCATGACCGAGAAACAGGGCGGCTCCGACGTGCGCGCCAACACCACCACCGCCACACCGCTCGGCGACGGCACTTACGAGCTGGTGGGCCACAAGTGGTTTACCTCGGCCCCCATGTGCGACGCCTTCCTGATGCTGGCACAGACCGATGCCGGCCTCTCCTGCTTCCTGGTACCCCGCTGGCGTCCCGACCGCAGCAAGAACCCGATCCAGGTACAACGCCTGAAGAACAAGTCCGGCAACGTCTCCAATGCCTCCTCCGAGATCGAACTGCGCGGCGCACTCGGCTGGCTGGTTGGCGAAGAGGGCCGTGGCGTCAACGCGATTATCGAGATGGTTTCCACCACCCGTTTCGACTGCATGATCGGCTCCGCCGGCGGCCAGCGCCAGGCGGTGGTGCAGGCCATCTACCACGCTGCCAATCGCAGCGCCTTCGGCAAGACCCTGATCGACCAGCCGCTGATGCAGAATGTGCTCGCCGACCTGCAGTTGGAGGTGGAAGGCTCCGTCGCCATGACCATGCGTATGGCGCGCGCCTTCGACCATCTGGAAAAAGAGCACGAGAAAATGCTGATGCGCCTCGGCACCGCGGTGGGCAAGTACTGGATCTGCAAGCGCACCCCGCACCACGCCTACGAGGCCATGGAGTGCCTGGGCGGCAACGGCGTGATCGAGAATTTCATCACCGCGCGCCTCTACCGCGACGCGCCCATCAATGCGATCTGGGAGGGCTCCGGCAATATCCAGGCGCTGGACGTGCTGCGCGCGATCACCAAGACGCCGGCGGTGATCAACCACTGGTTCGACGAACTGGCTGACAGCGCCGGCGCCGATCCACTGCTGGACAAGACGGTTGTCAGCCTCAAGAAGCAGCTGGCGGATATGGACCAGATCGAGTACCGCGCCCGCCACCTGGTAGACCAGATGGCGCTGGCAATGCAGGCGCACCTGCTGGTACAGGGCGGCAACAGCGCGGTGGCCGAGGCCTTTATCGCCTCGCGTCTCGGCAGCAGCGGCGCGCACAACACCGGCTGTCTCCCCACCGGACTGGATGTGAAAACCCTGATCGAGCGTGGCAATCCGCTGGCTGTTTAGCCTTGCCGATCGTTTGTAGAGACAGGCGCGTAGGGTGCAATGGGCTCAGCGCATTGCACCTTACTCCGGCAAATCAGACCGGCTTCAGCACCGCCATCAATACCACTCCCCCCACCAGGCACAGGGCCAGCAACCCGTAAAGCATACGGTGAGTGGCATCGGCCGCTTTCATCGCGCCGATGCCGGCGCAGATGTAACCGACAATCAGAAACAGCTTGATCATCAGCCAGGGCGCCTGCAGCGGTGACAGCCGGTAGAGGGCGGCGAGACTGATGCCCGACAGCAGCAGCAGTGTGTCTATCAGGTGCGGCGCCGTCTTAATCCATTTGGTCCCGATAAACCCCGCCTCCACCTGCCGACCCAGGAAGCGCACAACAAAAAAACTGATGGAAATCGCCACCAGGGTGACGTGCAGTTGTTTGAGCAGGAGAATGTTTACCATCCGTCAACCCTCAAGAGCCATCGGCCACCCTCAAGAGTCGCACCATGTGCTTCGCTTTTCCCTGCGGTAACAGGTCCGCCAGGGTGTATTGATCCAGCACCGTGAAAAAGGCTTCCAGCGCTTCGGCAAACATTTTCTTGAGTTCGCAGGCCGGAGTGATCACACACTTGTCTCCGCCACTGAAACATTCCACCAGCGCCATGTCCTGCTCGGTGTCCCGCACCAGGTGGCCGATATTGATGTCCCCGGGCGGGTCCGCCAGGCGCACGCCGCCGTTTTTGCCGCGTATGGCCGTAACGTACCCTTTGTTATTCAGGTCCTGCACCACCTTCATCAAGTGGTTCCTGGAAATATCGTAACTCTCGGCGATCTCGCGAATAGTGGCGAGCCCCTCGCCCTTGAGGGCCAGGTACATCAACACGCGTAGGGAGTAATCGGTATAGCGGGTGATATGCATGCTTCAATCAATCTCGTTATCCGGGGCGGCCATCCGCCCGCGGACGGCTCAATATCGGCCAGTAGAGCACCACAAACAGGCCAAAGGCCAGAATCCAGGCCTGCGCCGCCAGGGACAGCCCCGGGCGGAAATCGATGGCCTGCGCGGCCACCAGCAGGCGGAGCAGCGCGGCGGCGGTGATCGCCAGGTATATCCCCAGGCCGAAAGGGACCAGCCTGAGCGGGCGGCCGGTGTGCCCCACCGCCACGCGGGTCATGACGCCCAGCAGCAGCGTGCCGATGCCCCCCACCCCCAGGGAGTGCTGCCAGACGCTGTCCGGCAGGAACCCGGCGAGAATCGCCAGTGCCCGCAGTAACAGGCTCAACACTATCCAGGCATAGGCCAGGTGCAGAATCCACAACAGAGGCTCCCTGCGTACGCGCCAGCCCGCCCACTGCCACAGGCGCAGGCCGTTGCCCAGTGCCGCCGTCAGGGCAACCAGACCAATCAACGTCTCCGGCGCATCCAGCGCATCCAGCGGAATCAGCAGGGCAATCGAAACCAGCGCAACGCGGTCGGTCCACACCGAGCGGGTCACCCAATCCAGGGAACCGCCCTGCATGCGCAGCCAGCTGGCGGAGAAAGCCGGAACAATGCGCCCGGCAATCACCGCCATCAGCAGCAGGATCAGGTCAAAGCCCAGCTGTTCGCCGGTGTCGAGCAGGCCGGTACGACCGCTGGCAAAGCCCAGGTGCATCAGCAGGTTGCCGATAAAAAGCAGGGTGAGTACCGCCACCAGGACCAGGTTGCGGCGGTTATTGTGCCGAACCAGCACCCACAACAGGTAGAGCGCCAACACCGGCAGAAATGCCAGGTCCACCAACGCCACCAGCCAGGCCGGAATCCAGGAGGCCAGCCACATGAACACCCGCCCCGCCAGCCACAGCAGCACCAGCGCCAGCAGTCGCCGGCCCCTGAGGGGCGGCGCCCCCGTCCAGTTGGTGACGGCGGTCAGCAGAAAGCCGGCGATAGCGGCGGATACCAGCCCGTACAGCATCTCGTGGCTGTGCCACTTGAAGGGCGACCACCCCAGGGGCAGCGACCAGCCGCCAAAGAGGAACCCTATCCAGCCCAGTACCACTGCGACCGCGTAGATGCCGGTCAGCAGGAAAAAAGGCCGGAATCCGTAGGCCAGCAACACGGTGGGTTGGGCGCCTTGCATCGACGAACTTACCTGTACCTTAATGATGCATTTAATTTATATCTTTGCTTATGACTCTTCAAGGCGATTAACAAGGGAAAATTGATCCAGATCAAGAGCCCGCCCCTTTAAAGTGCAAACATAATGCATCTTAAAGGAGCGGCCGACGGCGCGCCCCTGTTATCGGACAGACCACATTCACCTGAAAAAATCGACGGACAAGGGGGACTCTGAACATGGGCCAGTATCGCAAACTCTGGTGGACGCTGATCGGCATTCTGGCCGTCACTTTCGCCCTGCTGGGATACGTCGGAGCGGAAGTGTACCGCAAGGCACCGCCCATCCCGGAGCAGGTAGTCACGGAAGCAGGTCAACTGTTGATGACCCGCGACAGCATCCTCGACGGCCAGACCGCCTGGCAGTCCGTGGGCGGCATGCAGCTGGGCTCCATCTGGGGCCACGGCGCCTACCAGGCGCCGGACTGGACCGCCGACTGGCTGCACCGGGAACTCACCGCCTGGCTCGACTTGGCCGCCCGGGATGAATACGGTGTGGGCTATGCGGAACTCGGCGGACAACAGCAGAACGCGCTCCGGTACGCGCTGAAAACCGCCTATCGCGCCAATGCCTATGACGCCCGGACCGGCACCCTGGTGCTCTCCGAGCGGCGCGCACAGGCAATCGCACAAACGGCGGACTACTACAGCCGGCTGTTCAGCGATGCCCCGGAGTTGCAGGGCACGCGGCAGAGCTATGCGATGAAGGAAAACACCCTGCCCGATGGCGGGCGGCGCGAGAAGATGACCCACTTTTTCTTCTGGACCACCTGGGCCGCAGCCACCGAGCGCACGCCCGGCGGTGCCACCTACACCAACAACTGGCCCCACGAGCCGCTGATCGACAACAAGCCGACCGCGGAAAACATCGTCTGGTCCATTGCCAGTGTGGTACTGCTGATCGCCGGGGTAGGCTTCCTGGTGTGGGGCTGGGCCTTCCTGCGCAGGCAGGACGAAGAGGAGATCGCCGCGCCCGCAAGAGATCCCATCACCACCTTGGCCCTCACCCCATCGCAAAAGGCGCTGGGCAAGTACCTGTTCGTGGTGGTGGCACTCTTTACCGTCCAGGTTTTTCTCGGTGGTTTCACCGCCCACTACACGGTGGAGGGTCAGAGTTTTTACGGAATCAACCTCTCCGAATGGTTCCCCTACAGTCTGGTGCGCACCTGGCACATTCAGGCGGCCCTGTTCTGGATCGCCACCGGTTTCCTGGCGGCGGGCCTGTTCCTCGCCCCCATTGTCAACGACGGCAGGGATCCCAGATTCCAGAAACTGGGTGTGGATATCCTGTTCTGGGCGCTGATCCTTGTGGTGGTGGGTTCCTTCGCCGGCAACTACCTGGCCATTGCCCAGATCATGCCGGCCGAGTGGAATTTCTGGTTGAGGCACCAGGGTTACGAATATGTTGACCTGGGCCGCCTGTGGCAGATCGGCAAATTCCTCGGCGTGGTCTTCTGGCTGGTATTGATGTTGCGCGGCATCGGGCCTGCGCTGCGCCGGCCGGGCGACAAAAACCTGCTCGCCCTGCTGACTGCGTCGGTGGTGGCCATCGGCCTCTTCTACGGCGCTGGGCTCTTCTACGGTGAGCGCACGCACATCTCCGTGATGGAATATTGGCGCTGGTGGGTGGTGCACCTGTGGGTGGAGGGTTTCTTCGAGGTCTTCGCCACCGCGGCCCTGGCCTTTATCTTCTGCAGCATGGGGCTGGTATCCCGCAGCATGGCGACCGCGGCGAGCCTGGCGTCGGCGTCGCTATTCATGTTGGGCGGCGTTCCCGGCACCTTCCACCACCTGTATTTTTCCGGCACCACCACACCGGTGATGGCCGTCGGCGCCAGCTTCAGTGCCCTGGAAGTGGTGCCCCTGGTGGTGCTCGGTTACGAAGCCTGGGAGAACTGGCGCCTCAGGCAGGCCGCGCCCTGGATGCAGGATATCAAGTGGCCTCTGCTCTTCTTTGTCGGGGTTGCCTTCTGGAACATGCTGGGCGCTGGCGTCCTCGGTTTCATGATCAACCCGCCCATCTCGCTCTACTATGTGCAGGGCCTGAACACCTCGGCGACCCACGCCCACGGTGCGCTCTTCGGGGTCTACGGCCTGCTGGCACTGGGTTTCACGCTGCTGGTGCTGCGCTATATTCGCCCGCAGCTGGTGTTCAGTGACAAACTCATGAGTACCGGCTTCTGGTGGCTGAACATCGGCCTGGCGACGATGCTGTTTTCCAGCCTACTGCCCGTCGGCATCATCCAGTTCCTGGCCAGCGCCTCCGAAGGCATGTGGTATGCGCGCAGTGAAGCCTTTATGCAGAGCGACCTGCTGCACACCCTGCGCTGGGTGCGCACCATCGGTGACCTGGTGTTTATCGTCGGCGCCCTGGCGGTGTGCTGGCAGGTGGTTAAAGGGCTTTTCTTACCGGGAGCGCCTGAAGGGACCAGAATTGAATCCGGCACTCTGGCTTACACGCCCGCCTACGCAGGATCTGATCAGGCGACCGAAGTCCAGAACGTTGATAGCGCCTGCTGCGGAAACTGCGGGGGCAATCACCAGGCGTAAAGCTTGAACGGATCGTTAATGCGGCAAGGGGCGGGTCGCCAGCCAGGTGCCCACGGCGGCAAACAGGAGGGCGAGCATCGCCAGCAGTTTCCAGCCGGCGCCGAGCCAGAACAGCATCAGCCAGCTGAACACCATCAACCCCAGCGCTGTTATCTTGGCCGAGAGAGGTACAGCCCCCTGGATGCGCCAGGCGTGCAGAAGCGGGCCGAAACGGGGGTGTTCCTCCAGCCACAGGGCCAACCGCGGGGAGCCTTTGGCCGCGGCCCAGGCCGACAGCAACAGGAATGGTGTGGTGGGCAACAGGGGCAAGACGGCACCGGCCACCGCCAGGCCCAGGGAAGACCAGGCCAGGACCAGCCAGCCGAGGCGTTGTAACGGGCGACTGCTCATAAAGCGCCCTTCTCCCGAGGCATGTTCAATTCAAAGCCCTATTCTGAGAGACTGCATTGCTGAACGCAATGAAAGCCCCGAGGAAACCAAAATGCCGAATAAGAATAAACGGCTCTCCCCCTCTGCTGCCGCCCTGGCCATCGGCGCCCTACTGTCACCCGTCTTTGCGCAGGCCGCAGAAACCGCGGAAGAAAAACGAATCCTGGTCTTTTCCAAAACCAACGGCTGGCGCCATGAGTCGATTATCGATGGCAAAAAGGCACTGCTGGAACTGGGGCAGGACGAAGGACTGGCGGTGGACATCTCGGAAAACGCGGCGCTCTTTGACAGCAACACGCTGGCTGGCTACGACGCGGTGGTGTTTCTGAATACCACCGGCAATATTTTCAATAACAGCCAGCGCAGGGCGTTCGAGCACTATATCCGTTCCGGCGGCGGCTTTGTGGGCATTCATTCCGCCACGGATACGGAGTACGAGTGGCCCTGGTACAACAAGCTGGTGGGAGCCTATTTTGCCGGCCATCCGCAACAGCAGGAGGCGGACAAGGTGGTAATGGATTTCGAGCACCCGGCCACCGGTTTTTTAAAGGCGGAACTGGACGGCAACCGCTGGCGGCGCTTTGACGAGTGGTACAACTTCAAATCCGTGAACCCGGATATCCGGGTACTGATGAAGCTCGACGAGTCCACCTATGAGGGCGGGGAGAACGGGGAGAATCACCCCATCGCCTGGTACCACGAGTACGACGGCGGGCGCGCTTTCTATACCGCCGGCGGACACACCGGCGAGAGCTACCGGGACCCGCTGTTTCTGCGCCATATCCTCGGCGGCATCCGCTACGCGATTGGAGAGCACGACGGCTCCGATAGCGAAAACTGAAACCTAGGTTGGACTGAGCCCAGCGACCGGGGCCTGTTGAGTTCGCCGCGCTCACCCCGACCGCCGATCTCCGCGAGCGGAGCTCCGGCTCCACTGGCTCGCCATCGCGGCCGGCTTCTCGTTACCCCCATCCCAGCCACCCACGACAACGGCTCGTCGGAGCCGTGGACTTCGCAGGCGACAGTGGTTGCACATATGCGACATATGTCGCATTATAATCCCACCCGTCACAAGGCAGACCGTCATGAAACAGCAACCCTCGGCGTCGGAGCTGGCCATCCTCAAGGCCCTCTGGCAGCAGTCGCCCCTCAGCGCCCGCGAGATCCACCAGCAGATTGCAGAGCAACTGGGCTGGTCCTACTCCTCCACCCGCAAGACCCTGGACCGCATGCAGGACAAGGGCCTGTTGCAGGCCTTCGAAGTGCATGGGCTCAAGGTGTTCGAGGCCGGGGCGGACAAAGTTGAGACCCTGGCCGCCTATGCCCGGGATTTCGCCGAGCGGGTGCTGGAGATCAAGGGGCCGGTGCCGGCCTCCTTCTTTGCCGGCAGTGAGCTGCTCAGCGAAAGCGAGCTGAAGGAACTGGAAACGCTGCTGGCCCGGGGAGGTGAAGGAAAGGAAGGCGAAGATGATTGAATGGCTCGCCCAACTGGCCCTGTCCAGCCTGATCTCCCTGGCCGTCGGTGCCACAAGCATGGGCATGCTGGTACTGCTGGCCCGTCGCCTGGACTGGCTGAACGGCTGGCGCGAGCCCTGGCTGGCCGCGGCCGTGCTGACCTTCGCCAGCTTTTGCCTGGGTTTCCTGCCCGCCGTGGAAAAAGCTCCGACCATAGAGCTGAGCCTGCCGGCGTTGACGCCGCCGCAGGCTGGCCTCCATGCCGTCAAACTCGCGGCGGATGCGGATGGCGCGGCCTTCTCCTGGCAATGGGGGCTCCTGGCCTGGGGCTTGGTCTGGGCCCTGGGCGCCGCCGTCGGTCTGGGCCGTCTGGTGTTGGGCCAATGGCGGCTGACCAGGCTGGTGAGGCGGGGCAAAACCCTGCCGGCAGAGGGCGAACTGGCCCGGCACCTGGGGGTACTCAATGCGCCGAAAGGACTGAGGCTGGTGCTGGTGGAGGAACGGATCTCCCCCTTTGTCACTGCCCTGCCAAGACCGACTCTGGTGCTCAGCCGGTGGGCGCTCGATAACCTCTCCCTCGAACAGATCCGCCTGGTGGTGCGCCACGAGCTGGAGCACCTGGCGCGGCGCGATCCCCTGGCGGTACTGGGCCTGCAGTGGATGGCGGCGCTGCTGTGGTTCAACTGGCCGCTGCAGGCGCTGGCGAAACGGGCGGTGGACGCCCTGGAGCAGGGCTGTGACGAAGAGGTACTCAGAAAGGAAAACCCGAATCGGCGAAGGGCCTACGCAGAGGCAATGCTGAAGACCCTTCGCCAAACCGCGACAGCTCACGGCAATGATCCTGTCGCGGCCTTCTCAACGCAAAACCAAAGGAGCTTTACCATGAGAATCCGCCATATTCTGAACGGCCAACAGCGCGCCCGCAAGGGCTCCAACAGGGCGCTGTGGTCCCTGACCCTGGCCGGCGGCGCCCTGATGCTGAGCCTGCAACCCCAGTTGGCCCAGGCCGAAAGGGTCGCGGAAGCCTTTATCAACCCGCTGCCCGAGGCCAGGATCACCTCCGCCTTCGGCATGAGGCCCTGGCCCATCAAGGACGCGGAGCACAAGAAGAAACGCCTGCACAAGGGCATAGACCTGGGTGCACCCAGGGGCACCCGGATCCAGGTGCCCAGGGCCGGAGTGGTCACTTTCTCCGGCTCCCAGGGAGCCAGTGGCGAGGTGGTGATCATCGACCACGGCCAGGGTGTGGAAACCCTCTACGCCCACCTGGACAAGCGCCTGGTGAACAAGGGCGACAGGGTCGAACAGGGCCAGATCCTCGGCCTGGTGGGCAGCACCGGCAAGGCCACGGGCCCGCATCTGCACTGGGAGTTGCACAAGGATGGCCAGGTGGTTGACCCGGCCAGCCAGGTGCCGGCGCTGGCGAAGCCCCAGGTACTGGTGCTGGCCAAGCAGTAGAGATGATCTGGATTTCGTAGGGGCGGCCGTTGGCCGCGATCGGTGTGGAAATAAACCACCATTGATCGCGGCCAACGGCGGATGGCCGCCCCGCTCCTACAGGGGCCGCGCAATAATTTATTTCGCCGCGGACTTCCTGCCCTGTTTCTTCTTGTCCTCCTTGACCACCCGCAGCAGCGGTTCGTCAGAGCGGAAGATCAGGCCGTGGATCTCGGTGGACGTCTGGCCCTGCAGCAGCTGCTGCAGATACTGCACTATCTGCGCGGAGATCTCCTGCCCCGGCACCAGCACCGGGATACCCGGCGGATAGGGCACTATCTCGTCGGCGCTGGTGCGGCCGATCAGGTTTGTCGTCGCCACTGCGCCGTTGTCCATCAGCGGCAGCTCTTCGGTGTCGGCGAAGTAGGCGTCCGCCGGCAGGCAGTTGAAGTGGGTGAATTCCGGCAGTTTCCGCGGCGAGGCCGCGTGGGCGCGCTTGCGGGTGTTGCGGGCCAGCTGTTTGAGGGCGTGGATCAGGCGCAACAGCTTGCTCTCGGTGCTGCCCAGGGTCACCAGTACGGTCACCGTGTTATAGGTGGTCTTCTCCACCTGGATACCGTACTGGTCGAACAGCTTGATCTGCATCTCCTTGCCGGAGTAGCCGCTGGCGGAAATATCGATGGTGACCTTGGTGGGATCCAGGCGGATATTGTCGTCGGCCAGCGGCTCGGCGATCAGGTCCTCGCGGGTCAGGGCGCGGAAGACGCCGGTCTCGTCCACGGCGCGGCGCAGTGTGTCCACCATCTGCAGGCACTGTTTCAGGCGGCCGTAGCCCTCCATCGCCATCTGCTTGCGCGCCACGTCGAGGCTCGCAATCATCGCGTACTGCGGGCTGGTGGAGGCGTGCATGTTGAGGTTTTCGCGGAAGCGGTGATCGTCGAAATCCGGGTCCTGCACGTGGATCATGCTGGCCTGGGAGAAGGCGGACAGCATCTTGTGGGTGCTCTGGGTCACATAGTCGGCGCCGCACTCAAGCGCCGTCGGGCGCAGGGCCGGGTGGAAGTAGCCGTGGGCATACCAGGCCTCGTCCACCAGCACCTTGACACCGCGCTCGTGGGCGTAGTCGATGATCGGCTTGAGGTCGTAGCGCAGGCCGTCGTAGGTGCAGGAGGTGATCACCAGCAGGCGCGCATCGCTGTGCTCGTCCAGGGCCGCCTCGATGTCGGCGCGCCTGACCGGGCCGTAGATGCCGAACTCCGGGTGCAGCACCGACTTCAGGTATACCGGCTCGCAGCGGTTCATGACTATCGCGTGGTGCACCGACTTGTGGCAGGCCTGGTCGACGATGATCTTGCCGCCACCGCCGAGTATCTGCTGTATCACCACCTTGTTGGCGGTGGAGGTGCCGTTGGTCAGGAAGAAGGTGTGGCGGGCGCCGAAGGCCTGGGCCGCCAGGTCCTGGGCCTCCTGGATCACCGAGTGCGGTTCCAGCAGGCTGTCGAGTACCTGTACCGATACGGACAGGTCAGTGTTGAACACATGCTCGCCCATGAAACGGTAGAAGTCGCCGACCCAGGGGCTGTTGCGCAGGCTGTCGCCACCGGAGTGGCCGGGGGTGTGCCAGGCGTCGCGGGCGCTGAAAACATACTCCTTCAGGGTGTCGGCGAAAGGCGTGGAGGCACGGCGGGCGATAAACGCCTGCACCAGGCGGAACATGTGGTTGAAGTTGCCCTCGCGGCGATCGAACAGCTCGTCGAAGCGCTGGCGCAGGTTGGCCAGCGACTGGGGGCTGGGGGACTCCGGATCGGTACCGGCGCCGGCGAAGGCGCCGTGGGCCACCAGGAAGATATTCAGCTGCGAGCGCAGGCGGTGCACCCTGTCCGCCACTTCATCCGCGGCCGCCAGGCCCTGGGCGTCGCTGCCGCCGTCTACGATCAGTGCCTGCAGGTTGTCCTCTTCCTGTACCAGCCGCTCCACCCCGGCGGGGGTGACCGCCTCGAAGCGCAGGCCGAAGGGATTCTCGTGTTGCGCGGCGGTGGCATTCAGCGCATTGACCCATTCGCCGGCCAACTGGCGGTCGGCGCTGATCAGGGCCACGCGGCACTCCAGCGGCTGTGCGCTCTCACTCAGGTTGCCCAGATCAGGCATCTTCAGTTCCAAACCCATAGTCTTATCCATCAGCATAGCCCGAATCTTCCCTCGGGCTGCTGTCTCGTCCCGTTAACTTTTTGATTTTATTTGCTTTTTCGGCCCGTTCCGGCAGCTGCGGCGGGGTCGGGGAAAGGTGACCCGCGAGCCAGGGGGCAAAGTCTAAAGGAGGCGACGGCGGAATTCCGCGAAGTCGTGGGATTTGGCGTTATTTGCCAAAAGACGACAGGCAGACCAGATCTAATGCCAGTGAAAAGAACAAACTTAGAACTTTGCGCTCCGCACCCGGCCATCGAACGCCAGGCAGTCCCGCACCCGCTGGCGCTGCACCAGGGAAAGCTCCTGGAGCGGGAAATAGGCCACCTCCGAGTGCTCGTCGGAGAGGGTGATTACCGCCGAGTCGGCGAAGTGGGCGCGGAAGATAAACACGTGGGAGCGGTAGACCCGGTGGTAGTAGACGCCACTCAGGTAGTCGATGCGCACGTCCCGCCCCAGCTCCTCGCGGCACTCCCGCAGCAGCGCCTCGTGGATGGTTTCGCCGGGATCCAGGGCACCGCCGGGCAGGCCCCAGTTGCGATCCGCGTAGGTCGCGCGCAGCTGCAGCACCTCACCCTTCTCGTTGGTGATTACGGCGTGGGCGCTGAGGCGGTAGGTATCTTCGAAGCTCATGTTTCGGGACCCGGTCAACTGTTGCCTAGGAGCTTGCTTGCAAGCGAATGCTACGGAGCGCCTTCCTTTTCGCCTGCAAGCAGGCTCCTACAAATCACTCATCGTTCCGTATTCAATCAGAACCCCTCGGCCAGCTCGAAGCCGATACCCAACGTCTGTACCGACTCATCGTAGTCGATCAGGCTCTCGCCGTAGCCGTTGAAATATTTCAGGTAGCCGCGCACCCGGTTGCCGATGGGGAAGCCCCAGGCCAATTCCACCGCACCGCGGTTGTCGGAGCGCAGGTTGTTGCGCAGCATCAGGGATAGGCTGTGGCCGCCGTTGCGGTAGCGGCCGGTCAGTTCGAAGTGCCCCATGTAATCGTCGATATCCGGGTTGTCGTCGTCTTCGCGCTCCTCGGGAATCCGGTACCAGGGCTTGAAGCTGACGGTATAGCAGTCGCGCTCGAAAATCAGGTTGGCGTAAATCCGGTTCCAGCTGCGGGACAGGGGCTCGCTGCGGCCATTGGACTGGTGGTTGACCGCCAGTTGGTTGGCCACATTCTGCCAGCCGAACAGGCTCCAGTCATTCAGCCAGGTCATGATCAGTTCCGGCTCGTGGTTGGTCTCTCGAAAGGGCGAGGAATCGTCGGAGTTGTAGGCCTGCCAGAAGCTGCGATTGGTGTAGGCGACGCTCATAAAAGAGGCCTGGCCAAGGAAGCCGCGCCACACCGGCACCTGTACCGACAGCTGGAACTGCACCTCGATGGGATCCAGGTCGACGAACTCGCCATCGGGCAGCTCAATATCCTCCAGTCCGGCCTCGTTCGGCGAGGGGTTGTAGACCACGGGCAGCAGGTAGTTGGTCTTGTGGGACGCCAGGGTAAAGGGATTGTTGGCGGCATCGCGGATCGCCTGGGCGCGCTCGCTGACAGTGGGCTCGTCGGTGGGCGGCTGCTCCGGCTCCGGCACGGTGGCAAATAACGGCTTCGGCACCTGCTCCTCCGGGGCGAGTCGCGCCTCTTCCGCACAGAAGCGGCGCATCTCCTCCAGGGTGATATCGGCGGGCGCCACCAGCAACTGTTCGCGCAGGCAGGCCTTCTCGCGCTGTTCCGGGGTCAGCTCCGGGGCAGGTTCCCCTGCCTCCTCGGCAACGGGAGGCGGTTCAACCTCCTGCGCAACCGCCGCAATCGGAAGGGTACAAAGCAGGAATAAGGTAAAGCGGTGAAATGGCCTGCAACGCGACAAAAGGTGATCTCCCCTGCAGTGATGGATCAGTTCGCCGCAAGCTTACACCGCTGACATTAATAATGCCTGTCAGAAATTAAACTTCTGGTATTTATTACCTTCTCTATAACTTTCCCTAAAAACCCTGCGCCAATTCAATTCCCACCCCGAATGACTGCTGGTGCCTGTCGTAATTCACCAGGTTCTCGCCATAGCCGTTGAAATATTTCAGGTAACCGCGAATCCTTTGTCCGACAGGGAAGGACCAGCGCAGTTCAACCGCGCCCCGGTTGTCCGAGCGCAGGTTATTGCGCAATAAAAACGAGGCGCCGTATCCGTCGGCGCGATAGCCTCCCTCCAGTTCGAAATTCCCCATATAGAATTCGATGTCCGGATTGTCGTCCCAGGTACCGTCGGGAATGCGGTACCAGGGTTTGAACGACAGGAAATAATCCTCCCGCTCGAAAATAAAGTTCGCGTAAACCCGGTTCCAGCCGCGCGACATCTGGTCTCCGCGGCCGTTGGACTGGTGGCTGACAGCCAGTTGGCTGGCCACACACTGGAATCCGAACAGCTTCCAGTCGCTGA
Organism: Microbulbifer sp. SE14; assembly: GCF_059834885.1. Lineage (NCBI taxonomy): Bacteria > Pseudomonadati > Pseudomonadota > Gammaproteobacteria > Cellvibrionales > Microbulbiferaceae > Microbulbifer > Microbulbifer sp. SE14. Next base: position 16,552 of record NZ_JCBAJA010000004.1, read on the forward strand.
GCCAGGTCGCAATAAGTTCGGGTTCGTGGCTGCTTTCGCGGAAGGGCGCAGAACTCGTGTACGACTGCCAAAAGCTGCGGTTGGTATAGGCGAGGCTGACGAATGAGGCCTCGCCGAATACACCGCTCCAGACGGGCACCTGCACCGAGAGCTGGAACTCCATTTCGAGTTCATTCCAATCCGCCGGCACGGCGCCGGGTTCTCCCCCCTCACCGCGGGTATCGCTATAGGATACCGGCAGTACGTAATTGGTCTTGTGTGAAGCCAATGAGAAGCGGTTATTCGAGGCCTCGCGGACCGCCTGGATCCGGTCGCTGACGTGAGCCTTTCCACCACTGTCGGATTGACCGGTCTCGGCGGGGCTGCCGGAAGAAATAGGGCCCCCCGGACCGGGAGGCACTGCCTCCTCCCGCAGTAAGTCGCGTCCGAAGCCAGGGTTGGACTGGAAGAGCAGGCAGAGCAGACAGATCAATCGTCCCAACTGATGTGCAGAGGGCATGGCTTTTACTCCCTGTTAAAGCCAACTACCCGAAAAGCTTAGACTCGCCGGACTCGATTTGTCTATTTTTTGATCAGATAAGACTGAGAAGCTGCGGCGACCACTCCAGGTCCCGCAATCGCACCTGCCACAGGCGACCGGTGCTGGAGGGCCAGTCGTAACCGACCAGCAGACCGCGCTCGTCCACATAGCAGTGAGCGTCGCGCTCTGCCTCGTCGCCCTGATAGATATAGCCGCAGACGTTGGCGCCGAGTTCCTGCGCCCCCTGGGTGGCGGCGTCGCCGGCCATGGGCCTGGCGCTGCGGTGGCTGACCCGCGGCGCCAGCAGTTTGCCCCGCTGGGACGGATCGACGATATCCGGGGTGACCACTTCCAGCCCCTCGCGGAACTGCTCCAGCTTCAGCAGCAACGGTCCCATAAAGATGCGCATCAGCGGGAACAGCAGCCGGCCCCTGCCTTCGACAAAGGCCTGCTGGGGACCATTGGGGCCGGTCCAGTTCGCCTCTATGGTGTCGCCCAGCCCCGGCGCATCGCCCTCTGCGTAGCAGAGCCGATAATGGGCGTTCACTTCGTCCACCTGATCCCGCCAGCTCACCTGGAAATCACTCACCAGCCCTTCGCTGAACAGGGCACTGACTTCCATACCGAAGCCCTGTTCACCGACCAGGCGCTGGCTGATCAGTACGCGGCGACCCGCGCCGTCTTCACCCAGTTGCCAGCTGTCCTGTACCGGCATTTCGCGGCCGTCGCAGCTGTAGTGATAACGCCCCTGAGCAAGGGTAGAACTCAATCGCATCGCAAACTTCCTCCCTGTTCGGCATGCGCACCAAACTGATGCATTTCCTGGTACACGCACCGAACTCATTGCTGCAGAAAGTATTGCACAGGGAAGCGCTCCGCGCCGTGGTTAGAGGTCGTGGAAGAGTGGAAAGTAACGCAACATCGGCCGCTGGACACTGACCACTAGCCACTGGTCACTGGCGCCTTCAGGCCACCGCAACCCGGGGCTCGCGCCGCGTTATCCACTGAATAAAATTGCCACTCTGGTCGGTATCGTAGACGATGCGGCCGGCGAGATCGTTCACCACCTGGGCGGCGCGCCAGGCCGACAGGCTGAGTTGCGGCTCGGCAATACCGTGGCTGTAACGGCCGGCGCCGAGAAAATACAGCCGGCGGCCGGAGGCGCCCTGCAACTGCGCTCCAAAGGCATCATCCAGCAGCAGCCGCCCGTCTGCATCACGCTGCAGTCGATCCTGCAGTGGCGCCAGGCAGGCCGGCAGTGCCTCGCGCAGGCCGGTGCAGAGGATGACCAGATCGGCGCTGTGGGATTCGGCCTCTCCCTGCAGGTGATTCTGCAAGTCCATTTCGTAGGCGCTGTGGCGAGTCAGGCCCCGCAGTTCCCGGTTGGGCAGCAGCGCAAGCCGCTCGCCCTCCCCCTCCAGGTGAGTCAGCCGGTAGAAGCGCTGGTAGAGTGCCTTCAGTGTGTCCGGGGATATGCCGTCGGACGCCAGTTTCTGCTCCCCGACGACCTCCACCCGGCGCCCCTTCGGCAGGCCGCGGAACACATCCACATAGGCCGGCGTGAACCAGTCGTTGGTGAAGGGGGTTTCGTCCAGGGGCAGGAAATTGCTGCGGCGGGACACCCACGACACCTGCTGCGGCCGACCCCAGTGATCGTCCAGCAGATTGAGGACCACCTCGGCGCCCGTCTGGCCGCCGCCGATCACAGCCACGCGCTTGCCGCGCACATCCGGGTTGCGCAGTGCGATTTCCAGCGCGTGGAAACAGCGCCCGGACAGCAGCGGCTCGCAGCAGTCCGGCACCTGGGGCTTTTTGCCTGCGGCCACGCACAGGTTTCTGGCCAGCACTTTCTCGCTGCCGTTTTTCCCACTGACTTCCAGCTCGAAATGGTCGCCGCGGTCCAGCACTGCCCGCACGCGGCAGCCCATCTGCAGCGCCCGGCATTCGGCCAGTTGCGCCGCCACCCACTGCAGGTAGTCGGAGAACTCGCGGCGGCTGATGGACGCCTGTTCCGCGTGCAGGAAATCGTAGAAACGCCGCCGGGCCACCAGGTAGGCGAGAAAACTGTAGGGGTTGGTCGGGTCCACCGGCGTGACCAGGTCCTTTAAATAGGAGGTCTGCAGCGCGGAGCCCGGCAACATCAGACCCGGGTGCCAGGCGTATTCCGCCTTGGCCTCGAAGAAGCGGTGGGAGAGCGGCTGCCGGTGCAGCAGCGCGGCGACGGCGAGATTGAATGGGCCGGCACCTATGCCGGCCAGGTCGAGTGGAGCAGTCATTGTGCGGCCTCGATCGGTGAGTCGGTTGGAGTTGAAAGGTTGGGGGCAAACTGGTCTCGCCGCTCCGCCTGGCAGAGCGGATTGCGCAGCTCGCCGCCAACGATGGGCACCGGCCTCTCGGCACTGTCGTCGTAGCCCTGGCGCAGGCGCACGCGGTTGATGCAGACCCGCTCTATGGTCGGGCGGAAGAGGTCGAAGAGCTCGAAGCGCGCGCGCAGCTGCGGCATTTCCCGCAGCGCCCCCTCTTGATAGGTGCGCAGTACGCGGCCCAGCACCCCGTAGAAGCGCAACTCTTCCAGACCGATTTCAGCCTGTAGCTGTGCGGACAGATAGCGCAGCACGGTAACGAAGTGGCCGGTGAACAGGTCGTGGATAATGTAGTTGGGCGGCAGCCGGCCGATCACCTCCGCGGCAGACGGCGGCAGGCCGGCGCGCTCGGGGAAGTCCCCTTCCGCCAGGCGCAGGTCGCCCTGGAAATCCTTCAGCAGTACGCGACTGACCCTATTGTCCCGCAGCACCAGGGTCAGGTTCTGCGAATGGGCCACCAAGCCGACGCCGTAACGACACAGCAGGTGGTAGAGGGGCACTGCGGTGGCATCGAACAGCCGCTCCAGCCAGGTCTCCGCATCCAGGCCGGACTTCCCGATCAGGGCGGCCGCCACCGAACTGCCGGCGGCGTCCGTCTGCAGCAGAGATGCCATCAACAGGTGGCGCTCGCCCCCGGCGCACTTGGCCGCCGGGCTCTGCCGCCATGTAGCCCCGAGCATTTCCCGGTAGCGGTAGGGCGTGCCCTCTATCTGCTCGTGATGCAGGTGCGGCACATGCAGGCCGGCCACTTCCTGCAACACATCGGTGCCGCGTTGGCGCAGTTGGCTGTCGCTGTCGCACAACCGCTGCATCCAGGCGGAGAGATCCGGGCCGCAGCGCATATACTGGCCGGGAATACCGCGATAGCAGGAGGTGTTCAGCACCGTCAGCGGCAGCTTGATATGCAGCGCCTGCGGGCGCCCGAGATTGGACAGGGTGCGCAGGGAGACCTGCGGCAGGTATTCATCGCCGAATTCGCCCAGCAGAACGATCTTTCCGCGGACAATCTCATTCGCGAAGTGGTGGCGGATATGCCGCTGCCACTGCCAGGGATGCACCGGCAGGGGCAGGTAATCATTCCAGTTCAGCTTCCGCTGCCTACAGACTTCATCGAACTGCGCCAGATGTTCGCCGTCGAGACTCTCGCCGAGCAGTTTTTCCCAGGGCCAGTCCGCGCTGTTGCCGCTGACGGTCAGGTTGCGCTTCACCGCCAGCCACAGCAGGCGCACGCCGCGGGCGGACTCGGTGCCGTAACTGGCGAACTCCTCCGCGCCCCAACCGATGCGGCCCTTGTTGACCATAGCCTTGGGGTGGCCGTCCAGCAGGCACTGCAGCTGTTCGTCGGGCAGCTGCGCCAGCACCAGCGCATCCAGCCCCTGCCGCTTTTCCAGCAGGACCATATCCGCAGCCAGGGTATTGGCGGTTTCGTGCAGCAGGTTGCCGAGGGTGCCGGGATTCACTTCCAGGTCGGCGGCAGCGTCGATATAAAACTGCGCCGCGTCTTCCGCCGGCGCGCGCAGGCCGAGATGTTCGCGCTCGACACTGCCCGCGTCTATATGCAGCCAGTCCCAGACGGTGAGGCGCGCGCGGAAGCGATAGCGCACACCGTTCTGCAGGGAAACGCTGAACATCTCCGCGGATTCAGCGTCGGCGCGCAGTGCCTGCTCGTAGCAGAGTTCAGCCAGGGACTTGGCGATCAGCGCGCGGTTGGCGCGGCCCCAGTATTCGCTTTGCCGGCTCATAGCGCCCCCAGGCCGCGAAAAAATTCATCCCGCTCACACAGCACAAGCGCGGCGCGCTTGTGCGGGAAATCAAATTCCTTCACCTTGCGCCAGCCGGGCATGCGCTGGATATATTTGAGGATCGCGGCATTGTCGGCGCGGGGCTCGCCGGCCAGGCGCAGGGTGCGACAGTCGTCGAGGAACATAAAGTGACAGACGCATGTCAACCAGGCGTGGGCGAAGCGGCTGCCGAGAAATTCCGTCTCCCCCACCAGCAGATGCAGGCCGCGGTCGTAGGGCTGGGCATCGTAGTAGGGACCGAGGCGGTCCTCCAGGGCCCAGTAGAGTTCGAAATAGGCGAAGGGCCTATCGTCGAAACAGGCGATCAGCGGATCCTTGTGCGGATCATTCAATACGCCCTCGATATAGTTGCGCTGCTTTTCCCTGTCTCCCTGCTCCTCCCAGAATTCCGCCACCCGCGGCTGGTTCATCCAGTCGGTAAAGCGTTCCAGGTCCAGCTCGGGATCCAGGCGCCGCAGGCTGAAGTCCATCCCCAGATCAAAGATGTGCCGCCGGTAGACCTCGCCCGCCGGCACCTCCGGCCGCAGCGGATGGCGCAGGCCCTGCTCCGTCTCCACCCAGTTAAGCGGAAAACTGCCGGCATTACCGCCGCTATACCAGGGGGTGGTGCGCTGGTAGAAGTCGGCGCGCGCTAGCGCGGAGTCGTCGGGCAGAATTATCCTGTTCAGCGACAGATTCTGCTGGAATAGCCGGTCCAGATGGAGGATTTCCGGCCGACCGGAGCTGAATCGGACAGAATTGCGGCCGGGGAGAAACTCGAATTGCGGGGTGTTTTCCACTTCCGCTTCGGCCAGGGCTGCGGGGCTGGTCATAATCACTCCTGATATGAAATAAAAAATACGGAAACGAACGGGGTTACGAATTGACGAGCAGCGGGTTCGGCATGCGGTGATAGATCGACAGCGGGTCGTCACTGGTAGTCTCGTTCATGCCGATCACCGCGCAGTGGAAGTTGCCCTTGGCCCAGAGTTCCTCCGCCTGCAGCAGGTATTCCAGGCAGCTGCGATCCCGGCGCGACCCGTCGTAGAGTTGCTGCAGACGCTCGCGCAACTGCGCGAGCAGTTCCCGCTCCGGCAGCAGGCCCGCCGCACCCAGGGCGCCGATCAGGCCGAAGCCGCTGTTGACGATCAGGTAGTAGGCGAAGAGCCTGTTGGCCATCACGTCCTCGATCACGTTTTCGCTGGCCGCGGCCAGGTCCGGCAGATAGGGTTTCAACAGCGATTCCCCCAGGCGGCTGTAACCGCTGCCCTGGCAGTCGCGGAAGTAACCGGCTGCAGGCATCTCATCGTCGAAGGCCAGGATCAGGTTCTGCTGGTGGGCGCCGAACAACAGGCCGTAGTCGGCCTGGGCAATCAGCAGCGGCTCTATCACCGCGTCGAGGAAGCGGGCAAACCACTGGCGCGTCGCGTCGGCAGTGGAAATTCCACGACGCTCCGCGTGGCGGAGGATCAGCTGCGCAGCGCGGCAGGGCTCGCCGGCCGGGTGGTCCTGGGTCAGGGTGGCGAGCAGGCAAGTGTTTTCCGCGGCGCGGCCGAGGAAAGGATTTTCCCGGAACATCACCAGGCTCTCGGTGATCTGTTCGCCGCGGCTGTCCGCCAGCAGCAGGTAGGCGGGTTCCGCCAGCAAGCGGAAATCCGGGTAGCGCCGGGCAAACTCCCTGCCCACCGGCGTATTGCGCACACGGGGCACCTCCAGGCCACGGGCCATTTCCTTCGGCAGCAGCGTGCGCAGGGAATTGGTCAGCTTCAGGCTGAGGGAGAATTTCAGCATATAGGGGCTGTGCGCACCGTAGACCGCGCGTAGTGACGAGGTGGCACGCCAGGGGCTGCCCCCCTGCCCCAGCTCGACAATGTCACCGCGCTGCAACAGCTCCGCCACGCGCGCGTCGCCGCGCAGGAAATTCCACTGCCAGGGATGTGCCGGCACCGGCAGGTAGCCCCTGGGCAGTTTGCCGCGCACACAGTCGCTGCTCCACAACAGACGCGCATACTCCTCCGCCGAGACCTCGCTGCCGCTGGCACCGCGCAACTGCTTCGGTGAAACCGCCAACCACATCAGTTCGAAGGTGTTGCCGAACTCGGGCGCGTAGCGCCGTGCATCTCCGTCGGTAAAGGGCTCGCGGCTCTTCGGGGTCGGGTGGATGGAGTGGCCGCAGAAGAGCGCCTGCTCCGCCTGGGCGAAGTCCAGCGATTCGCCGAACAGCCGTCCGTAATCACCGTCGCGGGCGGCCAGCGCCTGGGCCATATTGCGAACGCTGGCCCGGACGCGCGCGGCAAACTGCCGGCGCTGCTCCGCCCCGGCCTCGGGAAAGAAGACCGGCTCCTCCGCCACCAGCAGCGCCGCTCCCGCCAGGTCGATCGCACTCGTGCGGCCATCGTCGCGCCGGTAGACGATCGGCAGCGAAAACTGGTGTCGTCCGCACTGGCTGCGGTAACTCACCGGCAGCAGCAGCTGGGCGCCGCTCCCCGGCAGCGCTATGCGCACCACCGGCGCACTGATACCGCCGGGCAGTGCGCCGGGCCCCTCCAGCCACTCGCCAGCTTCTGTCTCCCGCAGCAGCGCGTTGAAAAAACAGTTGGCCGACAGTCGCTCGGCGGCAATGCGCGCAGCCCGCTCGCGGGAGCAGGTTTCGGCTGCCGGCAATCCGTCGCCTTCCGTACCCATGCCTGTTTCCTCCCCCACTACTGCCTCCGCTGCTGTCGCCGCCGCAACTTCTGGTAATGCTTCCATAGTGCTCAAATTTTCTCGATTAATTTAAATGCGAATCATTTGCATTATTAAAAGCATGAAGGTATTTTGGTCGCCGATCAAGGGGTTGGGTGAAAAAAACATCCGGCGCGATGCAGAGCACAGAATCGATGCCGCGAATTTTCCGGTTTCGACTTGTTTTTTCAGGGTGCGGGGGGGGTTGGATGCAACAGGTGGTTTATCTTCGGCGGATCAATCTGGTGGTCGCATCCCAGGGCGCGGCCCAGGTTGTGCTGCTGACACAGGTTCCACTGATCGGCGAGCGCTGCGGCCTCGACCTGGCGAGCATCGGCAGCCTGGTGGCGCTGGGCACCCTGTGCCTGATGTTGGCGGGGCCCCTGTGGGGGGCGTTCGGCGATCGATTCGGCCGCAAGCCGGTGCTGTTGGCCGGCCTGGCGGGCGCGCTATTGGCCCAGGGGCTCTTCGTCGCGCTGCTACTGCTGATGGCTGGGGGACTGCTGGAATCCACCGCGGCGCTGGTACTGCTGGGACTGAGCCGGGTGATCTACGGCCTCAGCGCGGCGGGTATCTATCCCGGCTGCCAGGCCTGGGCGACAGAAATGAGTCCCCCGGAGCGGCGCCTGGCGACCCTGTCCGGGCTCAGCGCGGCAGCCAACCTGGGGCGCGGGTTGGGACCGCTGCTGGTCCTGCCGGCGCTCGCCGCAGGGGGACTCTGGCCGCTGGCCTGGCTGGTGCTGCTGCCGCTGGCGAGCCTGGCGCTGGTGCCGGGAATTCCCGCCGCCGGCGCCAGTGCCGGAGAAAAGTCGCCCGGGCCGGCGTTGAATCTGCGCCTCTGCGCCCTCTTCGCGACGGCCCTGCTGGGCACCGCCACCATAGGCCAACTGCAGGTGGCAATGGGCCCGGTGCTGACGGACCTCTACGGGATGAGCGCGGTGCACGCCTCGAGCACCACGGCGCTGCTGCTGGCGGCAGTGGCGATCTGCGGCTTCCTGGTGCAGTGGGGACTGGTGCGCAGGCTGCGGGCGCCGCGCCTCGGCCTGGCGATCGGGGCTCTGCTGTTCAGCGGTGGAACCGCGCTATTGTCGCTGGCCCTGGGCGGCGCCACCGCGCTGCTGGGATTGCTGGTATTTGTCGCGGGTGTGGCTTTCCTGGTGCCGGGCTACAGCGCGCTGCTCAGCGGGGAAATCGGGCGGCGGGGGCGCCTGTTCGGGCTGCTGTCGCTGATGCATACCGGGGGCTACACCCTCGGCTTTGCGCTGGGGGGCTGGATCTACACATTGACGCCGGCGCAACCGCTATCGGGGATGCTGGTTTGTGCGGGGCTGGTCGCCGCCTGTGCGCTTGTGGCGCTGGGGCGGCAGTTGGGCGAAAAAAGCGCGCAGATGGCTAGCGATCAAGCCTGAGGGTATCTGTTCCCGCTCAAGTATTTAACGGTTCGTCATACCGGCGCAGGCCGGTATCCAGTTCAGCGGCACCTGGTTTCCGGCCTCTACCGGAATGACGACAACACCAGATCTCCAGCCCGCATTTCTCCCAAATCTAGAGATATCTCTGCCAGAACTCCGCCTGCCCCATCTCCTCGTCCAGCGCATAGGGTTTGAAACCGCACTTGCGGTAGGCCATCTGCGCCGGCAGGTTTTTCTCCAGCACCTCCAGGGTCAGCTTGCAGCAGCCGCGGCTTTTCGCCTCGCGCGCCACCAGGTCCAGCATCTCGGTACAGACACCGGCACCGCGGGCCTTTTTGCTGACGACCACGTCGTGGATATTGACCAGCGGCTTGCAGACAAAGGTGGAGAATCCCATAAAGCAGTTGACCAGCCCCAGGGCTTCCCCGTCGCGGTAGGCCAGCACGCTGAAGGCGCCGGGGAATTCCGCCAGTTTCTGCAGCAGCTGCTCGCGGCAAAAATCGGACAGGGGCTCGCCGCCGCCGAAGGGATCCCGCGCGTATTCGTCCATCAGCGCCAGGATATCCCGGGCCTGTTGCGGATCGCGGTAATCGGCGATCAAGGTAGTCACTGTGGTAGCTGTTTCGTTCATGGTCACATCCATTTACTGCAAATTTTTTACTGTCCTTCTTCGGCGTGGGCAAAGCGGCGCAGGTAGTCGTGCAAGCGGGTACGCTGCGCCAGCAGCCAGCGCACCCGCTTGCGGTGCCGGCACAGGGAGCTGGCGCGGTAGGAGTTTCGCCACTGCCTGCGGGATACCCGCCCTCTTCTTTTTGCCATGATCTGCGTTCCCTTGCATTTAGGCCCTGGATTCTGCAGCAGCCTAACAGATAGTGACGCATTCCGCTTGGCCGCCACCGGCAAAGCCGCTATGCTGCAAGCCTAATGGACAAACAGTCACATTAGGAATCCCCATTGCGCCCGCTCAAGCATCTACTCCAGAACAACAAACAGTGGTCCCGCTCCACCCGCGAGGAGAAGCCGGACTTTTTCCTCAAACTCTCCGAACAGCAGTCCCCCGAATACCTGTGGATCGGCTGCGCCGACAGCCGCGTGCCCGCCAACGAAATCGTCGGCCTTCTGCCGGGCGAATTATTCGTGCACCGCAACGTGGCCAACGTGGTGGTGCATACGGACCTGAACTGCCTGTCGGTACTGCAGTATGCGGTGGAGATCCTCAAAGTGAAGCACATCATCGTCTGTGGCCACTACGGCTGCGGCGGCGTACAGGCGGCACTTCAGAACCAGCAGTTGGGCCTGATCGACAACTGGCTGCGCCATATCCAGGATGTGCGCGACAAGCACCACACACTGATCGACCTCTTCCAGCAGCAGGAACGCACCGACCTGCTGTGCGAGCTGAACGTGCTGGAACAGGTGATCCATGTGTGCCAGACCACCATCGTCAGGGACGCCTGGCGCCGCGGCCAGTCGCTGTCGGTGAACGGCTGGGTCTACGGCCTCAAGGACGGCCTGGTGCACGACCTGGGTATCTCCATCACCCACCCCGGGGAGATCGCCGAGATCTACCACAGCGCGCTGACCAACATCGCCCAGCGGGATACCGAGTAGCGACTTCCTCGATTTTTTTCCTTAATATTCCCCGTCCAGTAATTCCATGAACCCGGCCGCCGCCGGGTTTTCTGTAGATGACCGGGGGAACAATGGCCGAATACCGTGTTTGGGAATGTCAGATCTGTGGCTGGATTTACGATGAAGCCAAGGGCTGGCCGGAGGACGGTATAGCCCCGGGCACCCGCTGGGACGACATCCCCGACGACTGGTGCTGCCCCGAGTGCGGCGCGGCCAAGGAGGATTTCGCCATGGTCGAGGTGGCGGCCGCACCGCAGCCGCAGGAACAAGCCCCGGTCGCACCCGCCCCATCTGTGAGCGCCGCACCCACCGCATCCGCCAAACCGGCCGCCTATCGCATCTGGGAATGCATGGTGTGCGGCTGGACCTACGACGAGTCCAGGGGCTGGCCGGAGGACGGTATAGCCCCCGGCACCCGCTGGGAGGATATCCCCGAGGACTGGTGCTGCCCCCAGTGCGGTGTGGGCAAGGATGAATTCGATATGGTGCTGGTGGCCGAGGTGGAAGCCGAGCCGGCTCCCGCCGCGGCCATCGATAGCGGCGCCCTCGAGCAGGATAAAGAGCCGCTGGTGATCGTCGGCACCGGCCTCGCCGGCTACAACCTGGCCCGCGAATTCCGCAAGCTGGACCAGTCCACCCCACTGGTGCTGATCACCGGCGACGACGGCACCTTCTACTCCAAGCCGCTGTTGTCCGCCTCCCTGGCCCACGGCAGGACGCCCCAGCAGCTGGCCAGTGCCTCCGCCGAGGAGATGGCGCGGGAGCTGAAGGCGGAGATGCTGGTGCACACCCAGGTCACCGATATCGACGCCCGCACCAGGACCCTGACCCTGGTGCCGGACAGCGGCAGCCACAGCGCCGAACTGCGCTACGGCAAGCTGGTACTGGCCACCGGCGCTGGCTGCCGCGCCCTGCCGGCCGTCGACGGCGACGGCCAAGCGCGCCTGTTCCGCATTAACAGCCTCGGCGACTACCACCGCTTCCGCACCGCCCTCGCAGGAAATGGGGCCGACCGCAAGCGCGTGCTGCTGCTCGGCGCCGGCCTGATCGGCTGCGAGTTCGCCAACGACCTGATCCAGAGTGGCTATGGGGTGGAGATGGTGGACCCGCTGGATTGGCCCCTGGCCACACTGCTGCCGGAGGCCGCTGGCCGCGACCTGCAGCGCACGCTCGAATCCAAGGGGGTGCGCTTCCACGGCAACACCAAAGTGACCCGCCTCGACCGCAGTGGCGGCGGCATCCGGGCCCAGCTGGACAACGGCGAACACCTTGAGGCGGATGTCGCCCTGGCCGCCCTGGGCCTGCAGGCCAACACCGGCCTGGCGGAAGCCGCCGGCCTGCGGGTTGCGCGGGGCATAGAAGTGGACCGCCAGCTGCAGACCAGCGACGCCAACATCTTCGCCCTCGGCGACTGCGCCGAGGTGGACGGCCACCTGCTCTACTTCGTCGCCCCGCTGATGGCCTGCGCCCGCGCCCTGGCCAGGACCCTGGCCGGCACGCCGACGCCGGTGCACTACGGCGCCATCCCGGTGGCGGTCAAGACCACCCTGCGCCCCACCACCGTCTGCCCGCCGCGCCCCGGCGCCGAGGGCAGCTGGCATATCGACAGCAGCGAGAGCGGCGTGCAGGCGGAATTCCGCTCCGCCGACGGCCGCCTGCTCGGCTTCGCCCTGACCGGTTCCGCCATAGCTGCGCGGGACAGGCTGGCGGCGGAGTGCGAACCCCTGATGGCCGACTGACCCGCGATTCGGACTGTCTGTAGAAGCGGCCCATGGCCGCGATCGATGTTCCGGGATAAACCCCTGGGCCGCTCCTACATGGGGAATCAGCCGCGGGGGGGAGGGGGTGAGCCCCACACCGAGGCAAAACGCGCAATAGGAGCACTTTTGCCGTAGAATGGCCGCCACTACAGACATTGCACAAAAATTAACCGACGGTATGAGCACAGAAAGTCCCAAAGCCCTGTCCCACGCAGACAAGCAGAACCGCGCCCTGCGCGACACCCTGGGCCAGTTCGCCACCGGTGTCACCGTGGTCACCACCCGGGACGCGGCGGGCCAGCCCGTGGGCATGACCGTCAACAGCTTCAACTCCGTGTCCCTGGATCCGGCGCTGGTACTCTGGAGCATCGACAAGCAGTCCCTCGGCTACGACGCCTTCACCCGCCAGGAGCACTTCGCGGTGCACGTGCTGAAGGCCGACCAGCAGCATGTCTCCAACCTCTTCGCCGGCCGCGGCGCCGACAAGTTCGGCCAGGTGCACTGGCACCCGGGCCCCGACGGGGTGCCACAACTGGACGACTGCGCCGCCCATTTCCACTGCCGTCTGGCCCAGTGCATCGACGGCGGCGACCACACGATACTGCTGGGCGAGGTGCTGGAGTTCACTGCCAGCGGCGGCGAACCCCTGGTTTTCCACGGCGGCTGCTACCGCGCCCTGGCCGGCGACTGATACCACCGTTATGAGCTGCGCCCATTTCAGCGCCAGATCGTCTAAAAACATCCTTCGGGATTGGTAGCGCCGTAACCGCGGCGTCATACTTCATAGGCAGGCTGATGCTGGCATTCTTTCGAGGTCAGTGATTAATGCAGACACCCGGTACCCTCTTCTGCTTCTCCCACCGCGGCTACCGCCAGCGGGCCACCGAGAACACCCTCCAGGCCATAGCGCACGCGCTGGAATTCGATGTCGACGGTATCGAGGTGGATATCTGGAATGTCGGCGGCCAGCTGCTGATCAAGCACGACCGCCGCCTCGGCCGCCTGATCGCCGGCAGCGAACTGCTCACCGACATGTGCCCGGAAGCCCTGCGCGAAAAGCTGCTGCCCTGCGGCGGCCGGGTGCCCACCCTGCGCGAGGTGCTGGAAGTGGTGGGCAACAACGCCCAACTGAACATCGAGATGAAGGGCCCCAACTGCGCCGCGCTGGTGGCGCAGGAGCTGGAATCCTACGTCTGCGACAGCGGTGCCTCCTTCGAGCAGTACCTGGTCTCCTCCTTCGACCACCGCCAGGTCTACGAGAGCCTGCAACTGCTGCCGGAAGTGCGCCGTGGCGTGCTGCTGGACGGCGTGCCCCTGGACCTGGCCGCCTGCGCCGAACCGCTGAAGGCCTACTCCATGCACCTGAGCCTGGACTTCGCCGACCCGGATCTGATCGCCGATGCCAGGCGGCGCGGCCTGAAGAACTATGTGTACACCGTCAACAACCCCGACGACCTGGCCCTGGTCGCGGCCATGGGCGCGGACGGCGTCTTTACCGACGAGCCGCAGATGGTGATGGACTACAACGCGCGGGTAACGGCGGAGATGCTGTTGCAGCAGCAGATGCTGACGGGCGACGGGGATATGCCGCAGGTGCCTTAACGAGGCCAGCGGTAGGAGCCTGCAGGCAAACGAGCAAGGCCGGCACAGATGTGCCGGCCTTTTTCGTAGATAAAGACTGCTAAAAATTTTAGAAATCCGCACTCGCGCGCAGGTACCAGAAGCCTCCGTTAAAGCCAAACGGCGAAGTAAGGGCCTGGCGCACCCCCAGGAACTGCAGGGTGGGGTCGGCCTCGTCGTCCGGCTGCACATCGAAGATATTTTCACCGCCCAGGGCCAGCTTATAATTCTCCCGGAAGGTGAAAGTCGCCTCCAGGTCCACCAAAACCTCGCCGCTGTAGCTGGATGCATCGGAGGCATCACCAGGACCGAACAGACCGAAGGTGGACTTCCAATCGCTGTAGCGGTTGAAACGCAGGTAGCTGCTGAACATCTCCCCGGTATCGAAATCGAAAGTCAGGGTAGTGCGGTCACTGGGCACCTGGTTTTCCAGGTCGAACACCCGCGACTGGTTGATGGTATTGGCGGCCACCTTGCTCACTTCCTGCTGGTTGTGATTGTGCCGCAGGTCCACGGTCAGCAGGTTGCCGGCGATTTCGAAGTCGCTGGTGATCGCCAGGTCGATACCGGACACTTCCGAATCGTAGGCATTGACGAAGAAGTTCGCATTGCTGCCTTCCAGCAACGCCGCGTTTTCGATTCCGGCATTCTCCAGCAGCGTCACTTCCGCTGCACCGATGGTGTTGTTGCGCAGCGCCAGGCGGTCCTCGATGTCGATGTTGTAGTAATCGATGGTCACGCTGGTGTTATCGAACGGAGAGATCACCGCACCTATGGTAAAACTGGTGGACTCCTCCGGCGTCAGCGGAATGGCCCCCAGAGCCTCGGCAACCGGGTGGTTGACCGGATAGGTGCCGTTGGGAATCAGGTTGCCGCTGGAGTCAGAGGTGGTAGTCACGTTCAGGGTATTGACCTGGCCGGGTGTCGGTGCGCGGAAACCGGTGTTGGCGGTGGCGCGCAGGGCGAACTTCTCGGTGAAGTCATAGCGCGCCGACAGCTTCCAGTCAGAGGTCGAGCCAAACAGATCGTAGTCTTCGTAGCGCAGCGCAGCGCCAAGGGTCAGGCTGTCGGTAATGTCCGCTTCCAGGTCCACATAGGCCGCCATACTCTCGCTGCTATAGCTGCCTTCCGCTTCGGTCGGGAAACCCTGGAAGCCGTCGGAACCCACACCGAATACCGCCGCAGTGGGCCCCGAGATACGCGAGGCCTCATCACCGGCGCCGATGGAGTAGGTCTCCTCGCGCCACTCGGCGCCGAACGCCAGGTTCAGCGGCGATGCAAATACGCCCGTCTCGATCGGCCTGACGAAGTCGGCGTTCAGGCTGCTCTCTTCCTGGGTAAGGGTACCCGGCTTGAAGCTGGTCGGGGACAGGGAACCCAGGCTCGGGTTGATGGAATCCTTGAGTACATAGGCCACCTCGTTCTCGGCGGTGCGCGCACGCAGATCCCAGCCCAGACCGTTATCCAGCTCGCCGCGGGCTCCAAATACCACGGAAATATCCTCGATCTCGGCGCCGAACTGCGGGTTGTAGCCGCCCGGGAACAGGGAGTAGATGGGGTTGCGCAGCACGTAGCCGCTGGGACTGGAGCTGTCCGCCACCAAGTAGTCAGACGGGGTGAGACCCTGTGCCACAATGCTGTCGATCAGCGACTGGGGCGCCGGATCCGGCATAAAGTCACCATCGGCATCCTTTTGCAGCGTATCGCGTGCGGTGAATTCATGCTCCGGATCGAGCACCGGACCGCGGTAGAAGAAGTCGGAAATAGTCTCGTTGCTGGAGTAGCCGAAGTTGCCATACAGTTCGGCGCTGTCGCTGATATCGAAGCCGGCATTCACGAATAGCTTGGTGGTCTCCACCTCCGGGTCGCCCCAGCGCTGCCCCAGGCCGTCCAGCGGTACTTGGTCCACACCGACTACACTGCCGACGAACTCCGCGTCCGGACGCGCCTCGCCGCGCCAGGTCTTGTCGGCAGTGGAGTGTTCAATAGTGGCATTTACAAACCCATTGTCACCCAGACCGAAACCGGCATTGGCGGCCAGGCTGGTGCGGGTGCCGTCACCCTCGAAGTATTCGCCGGTCTGCGCGGCCAGGCTGACGCCCTCAGCGTCGTCCTTCAGGACCACGTTGACCACGCCGGCAATCGCATCAGAACCGTACTGGGCCGAGGCGCCGTCGCGCAGCACTTCCACCCGCTCGATGGCCATGGACGGAATAGCCGCAAAGTCCACCGCCTGGGCGCCCTGGTTGACCGTACCCAGCGGGGCCAGCTGCAGGTTCACCAGCGCGGAACGGTGACGGCGGGTGCCGTTGACCAGCACCAGGGTCTGGTCCGGGGACAGATTGCGCAGGGTCACCGGGCGGATAAAGGCAGTGCCGTCGGCGATCGGGAAGCGCTGGGTGTTGAACGACGGCGCTATCTTTGCCAGCGATTCGGTCAGGTCGAAGCTGGCCTGGTCCGCCAGGTCGGCACCGCCGACCAGGTCCACCGGCGATAGGGTCTCTGTAGGAGAAACACCTTCCTTACGGGTGCCGATGGTGACAACTTCCTCTATTGCACCATGATCTGTGGAAGGAGTTTGCTCGGTTTGCGCAAAGGCACTCGATACCGGCAGTGTCAGTGCGGCGGCGATGGCCAGAGACAGAGGCTTTTTAAATGAATAGGAATGCATAATATACCCGTCCTCTCTCGTTATTGTTATGTGAAACAATGCCCGTCACCCGGGCGGTTTATTGTTATGAGCTTGTCGCTTTCTTATTGCAGCTGCATAAAAGCACCCGGTCAGAATATTGGAACCATCGGGACGCTTCAATCGATTAATGCAAAGTTGAATTAAGTGCCAATAATGTCAGAAACACAAGTGTAAAAAAGTCATTTAAGTCTCAACTAGGCAATGAAAAAGGCGACCCGAAGGCCGCCTTTGGATCGATCTTTTCTTTAACTCTTAGCCGCAGAATCCTCCTCCACTTTCTCCTCCGCCGTCCGCTCCGGCTCTCCCTTTTCCTGCAGTACCAACTTCTCGTTGCGCAGATCGGCGATGCGCTCGTAATCGTAGCGGCTCAATTCGAACAGCTGCTCGCGATCGCCGCGGCGCACGAAGAAGCGGTCGTCCGCCTGCATAAACTCGTAGGCGAGTTCGCCGCTGTCGGTCGTGACCACAAGCTCAACCGCTTCCACCTCGGGCGCCTCTTCGGCCGGTTTGGTGATCCGCAGGTTTTCCAGGGCACCCGCCAGCTGGCTGGCCCTGTTTTCATCCAGCGGGCTTTCGCCGTCGGCGAAGTGCCACTTGCCGTCGCGTTTGACGAGCTTGTAGTCGGGGCCGGTGATGGCCTCCACCTCGCCCGCGGCCAGCAGTTTCCTGTCCAGCCAGCTGTCGGCCTCGGCGGGCAGCTCGTAGCTGTTCAGTGCCACCGCGTAGATGGCGTCGTCGTCCGCACGGCGCAAATGCACCCTGCGGAAGCCGGGGGAGCTGCCGATAAACAGCTCCGCGGCCGCCTCGCCGTCACCGGTGAACAGGCGCAGCCGCTTCTGGAACCTGTCCTCCGCCACCTCGAAACGCTCGCGGGCGGAACCACTGGTTGCCACAGGCCAGCCGGTTTGCAGTTCCTCCAGTTTCGCGAGCAGGGACTCGAGTTTGGTGCTGTCCACCGGCAGGTCCTGCAGCCCGGGCAGCTGCCACTGGTCGCCGTCTTTCTGCAGGGTGACGGTGTCGTCACCCGCGCTGATTTCCAGGCGCTGCAACTGCTCAGGCTCCACAGCCAGCAGCGGCTCGCGCTGTTGCTGAATATCCTGCTGGTACTGCTCGCGCCAGAAGAGGCCGGCGGCCAGCACCAGTTGCAGGGCGAGAAAGCCGCTCAGGTAAAATTGCAGTCTTTTCATATTACATTCCTCCCTTAACCCGCGAGCAGTTCGCGGTATCTGCGCTGCCGCGCGCGCTTGCGCAGCTGCTGCACCAGGGCCACCAGCCCCAGAGCCAGCAGGGCGCAGATATAGTTCAGGTATTCCCAGAACAGCTGGGCGCCGTGCTCCATCGGCGGCAGTGTGCGGTTGAAGTGGCCGCGGGAGCGGATCGACAGCAGGCCCGCGTCCTCCAGCGCCCAGTCCACACTGTTGGCCAGCAGCTGCAGCGTGTTCAGGTATTCGCTGCCGGCGGCGGAGCCGCTCATGCGCAGCACCTGGTCGCGCAGGAAGTCGTTGGAGGAGAAGAGAATGATGCGCGCGGATTCCGGCGAGCGGCTGATCTGCGCCGGCAGCGACTCCAGTTCAGCCGTGCTCTCGCTTTCGGCATCCCCCTCTTCTTCCGCAGCTTTTTCCTTCTCCGCCAGTTGCTCAGCCAGCAGCGGTGACTGCCTGTCGGCGAAATAGGAATCGAAGCGGCCGGCGCTGATCACGCCGAGCAGCCGCGCGCCCCTCTCGCCCTCCGGCGTGAAGGCACTGAGGTTGCCGTCCACCAGCCGCGGCATCACATTGGTGGAGGAAGACAGCCAGGCGCCCGCGGAACTCTTCAGCAGCTCGGTGATCTGCCGCTCCGCGGACTTATCCCTGTCGACCGCAATCGGCGAAGCCCAGCTCAGGGTCGCCTGGGGCAGGTTGGCGGTGATGGGGTTGTCGCCGTTCAGGCCGTCGCCGCGCAGGTCGACGAAATAGGGGTAGTCGAGCATGCGCAGTTCCTGCAGCTGGAAGCCGCCGATATTGCGCGTGACCGGCACCGGGAAGGCGCTGTTCTGCGGGTCCAGTACCAGCTTGTCCTCTATCTTCAGGCCCATATGCTCGAGCCATTCGTCGAGGCCGCTGTCCACGCTTGCCAGACTCAGGTTGCGGTTATTGAGGCTGGCGCTGTAGGGGGAGGTGGCCGCGATCACGGTGCCGCCCTGCATCAGGAACTGGTCCACCGCGTAGAGCTGCTTCTGGTCCAGGTTGCGCGGCGACAGCAGCAGCAGGATATCCGCGTTGCCGGACACACGGCCGTCGCCCAGGTCCTCGCGCTCGATATTCAGCTCTGCGCCGAGCAGGCTCTCCAGTTGCGAGAAGCGCGCACCGCCGCCGTGGGCGAAGTCCGGCTCCGGCGTCACCAGTGCCACCGTCTTGGTAAAGCCGCTGGCGAAGCGCTTGATGCCGGCCTCGAAATTGCGCTCCAGGCTTTCCTTCTGCAGGTCGTCGAGCGGAATCTGCACCACCTGATCGCCCTTGGCCAGGGTCAGGTAGAAATAGAAGGGCTCGCCGAAGAGGCCGGCGGCCATCGGCTGGAAACCGTAGTCGGCGGCGATCTGTTTGGCCACCGCGCCGCCGTTGGCGTCGGGATCGATGAACTCCACCGACAGGCGCTCGCCGGCTTCCTTCTGCAGTTCCCCGGCCACTTCGCGCACCGACTGCTTGAAGTCCAGCAGTTGCTGCGGCAGGCGCTGGTCCGCGGACACATAGGCGGTAAAGGCCAGTTCGCCCTTGACGGTGTCGAACAGGTTGCCGCCGGCCCGGTAGCTCTGCAGCACCTTCCTGACGGCGCGGGTCAGGTCGTGCTCCGGGTTGCGCAGCTGCACGTCCACATCCGTCTCGCTGCCGGCCTTGATCTCGATCAGGTCGCGGAAGCCGAGCACCTGGTGCTCGTCGCCGTACTGCACCAGCACGTCGAAATAGGAGCTGACGATGGAGGCCTGGTAGCGGTCCGCCACCTGGAAGGGCACCGGCGCTATGCCGTATTTCTGGTTGGCCTCCTCCTCCAGCTCCGGCTCCCTGGCCGGGTCCACGAACTCGACGCGCACGCGGCCGTCGCCGGCCACTTCGTATTCGCGCAGCAGGTCGCGCAGTTGCGGTACCAGCGGCGCCAGCAGCGGGTGCGTCTTGGAACTGAAGTAGCCGCGGATCAGCAGCGGCTCCTCCAACTGCGCCAGGTAGCCGCGGGTGGCCGGGGAGATGGAGTAGAGCCGGCCCTCGGTGACGTCCAGGCGCAGGCTGTGGATCTGTCCCAGCCACAGGTTCGCGCCCAGGGCGTTGGCCACCAGCAGTGCGGTCACCGCGCGCCAGCGGCTGCGGTTGGCACCGTCGCCGCCACTGGCCCAGCGCTCCCGCTCCAGCACCAGGGTGTTCAGGGCCAGGAAGACGGCCACCAGGCTCAGGTAGTAGTAGAGATCGCGCAGGTCGATCACGCCGCGGGCAACGGCGTCGAAGCGCGAGCCGGTGCCGAGCGCGCGCAGCCACTCGGCGACGCCGCTGCCGAACAGGTCCGTCAGCACCGGCGCGCCGAGCAGGTAGAAGAAGCCGCACAGGGCGCTGGCGACGATCAGGCTCACTATCTGGTTGTTCGCCTGCGCCGACACGAACAGGCCGATGCTCAGGTAGGCGGCGCCGAGCAGAAAGGTGGCCAGGTAGCCGGCCAGCACCGGGCCCCAGTCCAGCTCGCCGATGATCGCCACCGTCACCGGCAGCGGCAGGGTGATCGCCAGCGCAATGGCCAGCAGCGCCAGGCAGGCGAGGAACTTGCCGGCGACGAAGTGCCACAGGGGCGCGGGCATGGTCAGCACATGCTCCAGGGTGCCGCTGCGGCGCTCCTCGCTCCACAGGCGCATGGTCAGGGTGCTGCACAGGAAGATCAGCAGCAGCGGCATCCACTCGAACAGCGGGCGCACGTCGGCGATATTGCGGGCGAAGAAGGATTCGCCCCAGAAGAAGACGAACAGGCTCACCGCCGCGAAGCAGGCCAGGAACAGGTAGGCCACCGGCGAGGCGAAAAACAGCGTGATCTCCTTGCCGGCGACGCGCCCGACCAGGCTCTTGTTGGATGTGTTGGTGTCAGGCTGCATGGCTCAGTTCCTCCTTCGCGGTTGCCGCGGATTCGCTCACCCCGCGGAACAGGCTCTCCAGGTCCCGCTGCTCCGGCTGCAGCCGGTAGAGCTGGTCGCCGCCCTCGATCACGGCTTTGGCCGCGGCCGCGCTCACCGAGCGCAGGTCGGCGCCCTCCTCCAGTGTCAGGCGGTAGCCGCCCTCCAGGCGCTCCGCGGACGCTATGCCGTCGAGGGACTGCAGCCTGTTGGCGGCGTCCGCGCCGGAGGTCTCAAGCCACAGGGCGTTGCTGGAGCGCAGCCGGTCCAGCTTCTCGTCCACCGCCAGGCGGCCGGAATTGATGATCAGCACCCGGTCGCACAGCGCATCCACCTCCTGCAGGATATGGGTGGAGAGGATCACCGTGGCCTCCCGGGATATCTCGCGGATCAGTTCACGCATCTGCTGGGTCTGGGTCGGGTCCAGGCCGTTGGTGGGTTCGTCCAGGATCAGCAGCCTGGGCCGGCCGAGGATCGCCTGGGCCACACCCACCCGCTGCTTGAAGCCGCGGGACAGGGTGTTGATGGGCGCATCCAGTTTCGCCCCCAGCTCGGTGGCGCGCACCGCGCGGCGTATCTCGTCGCGTTTGTCGGTACCGGCCAATCCCTTGAGTTCGGCGGCGTAGTCCAGGTAATCCGCCACCGTCATCTCCCCGTAAAGGGGCAGGTTCTCCGGCAGGTAGCCCAGGCCGCGCTGTATCTCCTTCGCGTGCCGGGCCAGGTCCAGGCCGCCGATGCGCACAGTGCCCGCATCCGGCTCCAGGTAGCCCGACAGCATTTTCATGATGGTGGTCTTGCCGGCCCCGTTGTGACCCAGCAGGCCGACGATCTCGCCTTTACCGATGGCGAAGCAGACGTTGTCTACGGCTTTGAAAGTGCCATAGCAACGGCTCAGATGGCTGACTTCCAGCACCTTTTCCTCCTTATTTTTCAGGTTTTCTGAGGGTGTTTTACAAACGGAAATCGGGATGCGGCGGCGGGCGCGCCGTCGGGGTGCGCTGGCACCGGTGGGAATGGCGTTCGGAAATAAAGCCGAGGCCCGCCGGCGGGGTGCGGCGGGCCGGGCCAGTCCAACTGGCCTTATGCGGAAAACGGTCGGGGGCGCCCGTGAGCCGGCGCCTATCAGTCGAAAAAATCATTGTTCGCGGAGAACAGACAGGGGAATGCCCGTTTAAACAAGGTTCAGACGATTGATCGACGGTTAGATAGGGGCGGAGGGGAAAAGTTCAAGGATTGATGGCCAAACTGTACAAGCCCGATCGGAAATGGAGCATGGCGAAAAAATAGACAGTCACGTTGGTAAGCCTCTGGCCGCCCCATTGGCGATCAGCGAGGTGGGGGAAATACCGCTATCCCCACCGGGTCTATGCTAAGCCCACTTAAACGGGGCCGGACCCTGATAGACGAACCTCGGCTGTAAATTTCTGCCCGGATTTTTACCAAACTCGTCGGTGTACACCTCCACATTCGGATTGTTGCGGACAAAGATATCAATGGTGTATTTCATGCAAGTCTTGCAGCAATCTATTTCAGAGATAACCAGGGCCGTCTTGACATTCTCAATATAACCGGGCGACGCGTAGAGGAAATTGATCAGGCGAGGCTCTGTATGGTACTGCCCCATGCCGCCGCACGCATACACCCTCAAGGACTGGGCCACATCGGGGACAAGGGGAAAGCCCGCATTCTCGAGACTCGCGAGCTCCGAGTTGGATAGGGACTTTGCACTGGAGTAGCCGTACAGAAACAGTTCCGTATTATCGTGCCTGGTGATATTCAGCACACAGGCGTTGCGGCCATCGGGTTTCTTGCCCACACCGATATGAGCATTCAGGGCATTCCGGAAGGCCCGGATACAGAATTCAGACTGCTGTTCGCTTAACACGATTGCCTCTCCTTAGCATACTGTTATCCCCCTGACCGCTGGCTGAATGTATCGCGACCAGACACGGCCAATCCGGCGCATGTAAGCAACTTCCCGAAATACAGTCAAGCAAAAAACTGTTCCTGGATCAGTATTCTAATTTAATCGAACTACTGCATATTCCGCCATGTGTGCCGTACTTTCCTGTACGGGTGGTACGAGAGCGTACCGGGTGTTGGTCGACTGATGAAATACAGTCCCTCTCTCCGAGTAATGGGCGCCTGCGACGGTCCCCTCTCCCAACCCCAGTGAACCGTTGTTCGCCTGCAAGCAGGCTCCTACGGCACAAGGTTCCGTAGGGTGCGCCGTGCGCACCGCATCAAAGCTGGCAACCTGCGGAGCCTTTCGGTGCGCACGGCACACCCTACGTGGACTGCAGGGCGGGCTCCCACAGCGCAGTTCCTTAAAAGTTCACTGCGGAACACCTTAACTTAGTGCCATTCGAGTCTGCCCCCATTGATTAACCCCATTGATTACGCAGTGTCAGGCTCGACGCGGCCTCGGACCCCGGGGAGTAGCCGCATCACTCCCTCATCGCGATGCCGCTTGTTACCTGCCGGAGGGTCAAACCCGTCGGCACTCTCCAAGAAATAATTTTCGGGACTCTACACCTTCAGGGTCGGCTTCACCCGTTACCTTTGCACCTCGCCTGCTTTCGTGCCTACGCAACAACCAATCCGTTACCGCATTGGCTGCAAGGCTCGATACCAGGCCCGTGGCTAGCGGTTACCCGGGCGGGATTTCCACCCGCTAAAATGTGCGGCCTTGCCAGGCCGCTGCTGACCCTATTGATTATCATGGCCCTATTGATTACAGAATTTTGAACACCCTCTTGACGTTCATTGACGATTGATCGACCCCATTGATCCTTTGATCATGGACCAGTGAGGCAGTGTTCACTCAAATTCTGATTTCAGCCAAACAATGCCGTTCTTTGAAAAACATGCCATATCTATATAGGATTTCGCAGCAACCAGAACCGCCTTCAAATCAGGACCAACACTATAGGAAATAGGGGCCTCAACATAATAATTAAAATCCGTATCCAATTCATACAGCCTGGAAATTGAATTCCTAATATATATTTCCTCCCCGGGAAACAAGGAAAACACCGATTTCATTGGTGAAATTTGGTGAGAACCATTACCACCTCTGTACCTAGCCTTTTTCTTATAATTCTTCTTCCCGATGGGGTACTCCGGAAAAAGTGCAAATCTATCTTCTGGGTAGATTCCAAGACCTAATTCAGAGCGACTAAAATTAACCACTTCTTCTCCAAGATTGCGAAACCTTAAAATAACATCCAATTGCTCCGTTGCATGATCACAATCCACTCCCATCACTACCTCAACCTGATATTTATCAAATTTCATGTCACCCTCAGATGCGCACCCATATGAAGAAAACAGGATGATTAAACAGGCAGAATACAATTTCTCTTTAAAACAGATCATTTTACCACTCTTCCAATATCCCCTGATATGCATATGGATTGAGTAAATTTTCAGACCTGCCACTTGTAACCCTAGCATGAGCCACCCCTCCAACCGCGTTAACATTATTTTTCTGCAAATTGTACGCGAGATGATCATATTGAGGTGCAGCATAATGAATTATCTCATGTAGTAATGAATAATCGGATTTTCCTGACATAATGTTATCAAAGACAGTCTTCGAAAGACGTATGAAGATGAATCATGGATGAATCATGGACACCCATGGATGAATCATGGACACCTGAATCATGGACACCCACAAAATGAAAAGTAACAAGCGCCAACCGTGAATCATGGACGTGAATCATGGACACCCACAAAATGAAAAGTAACAAGCGCCAACACCATTGCAATCCGCACATACGTCTGCAAAATACTGGCTATCCATACAGCCATATAAGTAGCCAGCGATGGGACTGCCGCGCAAAGCCCTGATATCTCCCGACACAACACCCTACTACCACTGCGTCTCCCGTTGCGTGCGCCGCGCCTTTCTGTGCGGGCGGGACGAGCGTACCGGACAGTCTTTTGAACACCGCCGCCAGTGGATCGAAGACCGCCTGTTGATGCTGGGCGAGGTCTTCGCGCTGGATATCTGTGGCTATGCGGTGATGAGCAACCACTATCATGTGGTGCTCCATATCAACCGGGATCAGGCGAGCCGCTGGGATACCTTGGAGGTGGTAGAACGCTGGCACCAGCTGTTCAAAGGCTCGACCCTGTCCCAGCGCTTCGAGCGCGGTGAGCGGCTGGACCGGTCAGAATTGGCGCGATTGACGGAGGTGGTGGAGTGCTGGCGCGAGCGGCTGGTGGATATCAGCTGGTTTATGCGCTATCTGAATGAATCTATCGCCCGCGAGGCCAACCGGGAAGACAACTGCAATGGCCGCTTCTGGGAGTCTCGCTACAAGTCTCAGGCGCTGCTCGACGAACAGGCACTGGCCGCCTGCCTGGCCTATGTGGATCTGAATCCGATCCGCGCGAAGATGGCGGCGACACCGGAAGCATCGGAACACACCTCCATCCAGCAGCGCATTGCAGCAGCGAAAGAAGGCAAGCAGCCGGCCCGGCTCTTGCCTTTTACCGGAAATCCGCGGCAATCCATGCCTGAAGGGCTACCCTTCCGCCTGCAGGATTACCTGGAGCTGGTGGACTGGAGCGGGCGCTGCCTGCGCGAAGACAAACGCGGGGCCATTCACGAAAAGCTGCCACCGATCCTGGAGCGACTGCAAATCGATCCCCGGCACTGGCTCCATCTCAACCGAAACTTCGAAAGCCGCTTCAAGTCTCTGGTTGGAGCCGCCCATTCTGTGCGCGCAGCCTGTGAGCAACTCGGCAAACGCTGGAGCCACGGCATCCACGACTGCGAGCGCTACCTCTCGCCACCCGCAGCCTCCTAATCTTTTACTGCCACCTCTTAAAAAACGTCATCGCAGGCTTGCTGCGATAAATTGACTCACCTCAAGAATACAGTGTGGCGTCGTTATACACAGCTCTCCCAGCTCATTTAGCCAGCCACTGTGCTCGCACCCTCTTCAGACTGATCCGGCAGCCATTTCCAGTCAGCCTTCTGATTGGTGGGTGTCCTGATTTTGTGCTGATTTTGTGCTGCTGTGGCCACGCCTGCTAAAAGCCGCCTTCCCCAACATGCCCCGGCGTCTGCGCACCCGGCAGAACCTCTCTCGACGCTTCCAGCGCATCCGCCATCTGAGGAACCGGATTTTTCATCACGAACCTATCTGGCATTGGAAAGACCTGGCTCGGCAACACCGCGACACCCTGGAGGCCATCGCCTGGATTGCGCCGGCGGCGCGGGAGCTGGTGGCTGCCGTGGATCGGTTCCCCGCTGTACATGAGGCTGGGCTGGCGGAGATTGGCCGGCAGCTCAGGCGGTTTTGCTGAACGCTATAATGGCAAAGCCCCGGTAAGTTTCCTTGCCGGGGCTTATTACTCTGTTAAAAATCGATGATTAATCACTATCAACAGAGCCAAAGCCGCTTCCATCAAAGGCTGCGTACCCACTATCAGCAGCACTGAAGTTCGCATTTCCGAGAAAGAACTTGTCTGCGACTTCCTGCTTCAATTCTTCGTAGGCAGCAATATCAGCTTCATTCTGGTATGCCGCCACGAAGCGCTCCTTTTCCACAAAGATCGCGCACGCATAGGCTAGATATCGCCGATTTAGACCATAGCGCTCAATGGTCTTTGTGACTTGCCCGGCCGTATAGGGACCAACACCACCATAGTCCTTCCGGAGAAGTCCCGGCAGTTTGGAGATATAGGATTTCAACGCTCGCTTTTTTCTGAGTTCACTAAACATTACTTACTCTAAAGCTACAGAATGCATCTAACCTGACCTGGAACTACGTCCTTGAATTCATCCTTCCAAGAGATGCTTATTATCTCCGCATATCGAACAAACCTGATCCTTGCGCGCAAGAGATCGCTGGGCCCAACTACTTTTATTGATGAGATGGCCTCCCACGGAATCAAGCATACGCATATGCCGGCACTGTATATAAAAACTCCTTCACTAGAAACATCCACTGCAGCCGTAAACAAATGACCAGAAAAATACACATATCCTTTGGTCAATTGCGTACTTTCGGTAATCTCTGCTTCTCTAGCAACAGAAGCCAAGAATTTCTTTAACTTACGCCCCTTATAAATTTCACCAACATTGACAATAAGAACCCAAAGCACTAGCAAAAAAATTCCTGACAAACCTACAGCAAGCCACGACTCTGTAAACTCAGCCACGAGAAACAATACAAATACATATATCGAGAACCATGCAACTATACGTACCAAAGACCTCCAGTATATAACCATGATTAGTATATTGGCTGACTATATTCTTGCGTCGGACGCGGTGGAACCGATGGAATTCTCGGTTTAGGGTATCCGCTGGCACTTGGTAACTCTGCCCCTAGAACCTCTTCAGCCCCCCAGCTTATAGCCCTACGAAGAGTTTCTGCTGCCATCAATTTCCTGGCAGGAGGCCATGCAGCCATAGCTCTCATTCCGTAAGAAGCCCCACCAGTAACTCCGGTTACACTCCCCACCCACTTAGCATAGGTAACCACTTCATGTTGCGAGCGGATGAAGTGATGCCGCATTGCTCCATTGACAACATCTCTTGAAGTAATTGTCGCTGCCGCCAATTGTGCACGGGTGTAATGAAAGCCAAGCTCTGTTCCCGCTATGGCAAGTGAAGCCTGGTCGACAGATACATCGCCCACAAGTGAAGCCAAATGATCATCAACCAGTTGATAGTCCGCCTCGGTTTCTAACTGACTGTAATCAACTTCCACGCCACCCTCGGTAAATCCAGGGCGATTTCCACTTCCGGAAGCTGCTGCCTGTACTGCCATCGAGAACGCAGCGGTAGCCGCCCCATTTGCAAACTTTCCACCAGTAGCCTTGGAGATAGTTCCCCCAACCACTGCTCGAGTAATTAGTTGCCCGCCAAACTCTAACCCTTGGAACCAATTTGAGCCAGCAACAGCGCCCCCTAGAACAGCTCCTATTCCAGCACTTACAAAGCCATGTCCAAATTTTCCGCCTTGCAAGACTGAGGTAATACCACCAACAACACCCATCTGGAGGCCATAAACCAACAGCTCACCAAACTCCGCGCCAAGTCCTGGAAATAAGGCACCTCCTGCATAGGTTAGCGCAAATGCAGAAACCCCCGCGATAAGCGCATCACCAAGGTTACCCCCATTGATTAGTACTTCAACCCCTGCACCAATACCTGCACCAATAGCGGCGCCTTTTATAGCACAAGCTGGACCACAAGCAAAAAACCCTATAACTCCACCGATCACCCCACCCAGGAAACTACCCAGATAACCAGTCGGGTCGACAGTATTTAGGGGGTTATTGTGGACATAGCTATAGCGATTGAATCCCTGTGTAGACGTTACTCCGTCGATCAATATATCGGCCTGCAGGAACCGCCCCAACCGCGCATCGTAGATACGCCCATTCATATGGATCAGCCCTACCTGATCCAGCATCTCATGCCCGGTATAGCCGCGCGTAGTTAACCCGGTATCAAAGCCGGTCAGCTCGGTACCGATCAGAGCCTCCCAACTCTGCGCATTCCGCCGCTGGCCCCAGGCATCAAAGGACATGGCCTGCACCACGGAGCCGCTGGCATCAGTTATGACATCCACAGAGCCCAGGTGATCCTTGTGCATGTAGCGGCTGGTGCGCTGGGTCGAACCGTCGGATTCTGTGGCCAGCGTCACTACAGCACCGCCGGGAAGGTAGCGCTTGATCTCCCTTGTGCCGTCGGAGCTAGAGATCTTCTCCACATTGCCGATGTAGCGGGTCTCGGTGCGCTTGCCGCTGCTATCGATATCGACACGCAGGTAGCGGCTTCGATCCGGCCCATATTTGAAGGCGGTGGTGTGGCCATCCTTTTCGATCAGCAGCGGCTTGTCGAAGGTGCTGTACTGCAGGCTGCGGCCGCCGCTGTCGCTGGTCATATTGCCGTTGGCGTCATACTGGTATGTGACGCCATCGGAGGTGGCGCAGACCGCGTGGGGACCCGCCACCTCTTTACAATCATCCCCCGCATAGTAGTAGTCACCCACATCGGACTTGTACTCGATATTGCCGAGGCCATCGTAGTCCAACGTCTGTGCCGCGCGGCCGCTGACCTGGGCGCTCTTTAGGCGGTTCAGTCCGTCGTAATCGAATTCCTCGAACAGATCCTTGTCTCCGCTGCGGTCGCGGCGGTTGTCCAGGTTGCCGAGGTTGTCCCACTGGTAGGTGAGGTCCTGAACCTGCTTGATGCCGAGTACCGAGGCGGTCTGGTGTTCGAGGCGGCCGGTGGCGGGATCATATTCCCGCACGGTGACGACGCCATTGCCCTGGCGGAACTCGGTGACGTTGCCGCGCTCGTCCATGGCCATCACCGTGTAGTAGTTCTCGGCGCTGGCCTGGTTGATGTTTTCGCCGTCCAGCACGGCTTCCAAGTAACCGTATTGGTTGTAGATATTTTGGGTGGCGCTGGAGCGCCAGGTGCCATCACCGGCAGCATCGAACTGCTGGAAGACGCGGCCGTACTCGTCGTAGGTGGTCCTGGTCCAGTGGTCGTCGCCCTCGGCCAGGCTGGTGAGCTGGCTGGCCGGGCGGCCGAAGCGATCATAGCTGGGCACCTGGGCGTAGCCGCTCTCGATATCGATCACACCGGAGAGCGCGCCCGGAGGTACATCCTCATCCCACTCGGCGCTGTTGTTGTAGTTCCAGATGGTATCGCCTTCGATATTGCTGTCGGCATTCAACTCGTCCGGGTCCTCGATATCGCCATTGCGATAGTCGGTGCGGCGCACTTGGCGGCCGAGGCGGTCGTATTCATTGACCACCATCTGTCGCTTGGCATCTATCTGCCATTTCAGCTCGCCAAAGCCGTTGTAGCCGTAGTGCCACTCGCCCTTGTCCGGGTCCTTCATATACTCCTTGCGCCCGAGCTTGTCGTACTGCATATCGGTGACGGTGCTCAGTGCTCCATCGTCGCCGGTTCGAGTGACAAAGCGCAGATTGCCCTGAGCGTCATAGCGGTATTCCAGCTTACCGCCGAGGTTGTCGACCACCATAACCAGTTCGCCACGGGCGTTCTTGGTCTCGGTCTTGGTGTGGCCCTCGGGGTTGGTGGTAACTGTTTGGTAGCCGTTGTATTCGACGTGCACGTCATGGGCCAGGCCGTCTTCGCCCTGGTAGCCATTGTTGTTGACGGTGCCGGGCAGATCTGTGCCGGTGACGCGGCCGAGAATGTCATAGTCCATCTGCGTCCAGTAATGGGCACTTCCCGGACTGCCGCTGTAGGGCTCGGACTTGCGGCTGACGCGGCCCAGCTCATCGTACTCGGTGTCCGCATAGACCCAGCCACCATCGAAGCCACGGGTGGCACTGCGGGTTTCGCGGGCGAGAACGTCGAAGCAGGTCAGGGACTCGGCGCCGCCGGCCTGCCGCACCGTCTGCTGGTAGACACTGCCGTCCGGGCAGTGGCTGCCGGCGGCGGCGAGCAGGGTGATGCTGTGGGCGCCGGTCTGACTGTATTCGAGTACCCTGCGACCGAAGGCGTCGTACTCGAAGAAGGCGGAGACGCCGGCCATGTCCTTGACTTCCAGCGGCAAGCCCAGGTGGTTGCGCTCGATCACCTGTCGGACAACCTGCTCTTCGGCATTTTTCTCCAACTCCAGGTAGCGGCCCTGATTGTTTTTGTAGTACCACTGGCTGGAGCGGGGCTCTTCGCCGGCGGCCGTCTGGGTGGCCTTCACCTTGTTGCCAAACTCGTCATAGTCGTAGCGGGTGGTGAGCTTCAGCTGCGCCTCATCCGCTGTGGCATCCGGCTCGATGGTTTCTGTTTCCAACAGGCCCGTCTTGGCAGTGCCATCGTTGTAATAGGTGAAGGCGCTGGTGCGCGTCTCCTCATCGTATTCGCCGCTTTCGGTACGGCTGTGTATCACCGTTGTTTTGGTCAGGCGGCCCAGCTGCGGGTAGCTGGACAGCACGCGCTCCGTGCCGGCAAAGGAGAGGCGCTTGCCTTCGCCGTATTCGTTAGTGGTGTCGGTGATGAAGGTGTCGCCGTTCTCCGCCACGGTGGTGACCACTATGCGCGTGGGGTTGCCGTGGCTGTCGTACTTGTTGGCGGTGGTGACGGTCTTTAGGGGATCGTCTTCCGAACTGCCGTTCAGATCCCAACTTTCCTCGACACTCTGCGCCAGCCAGGGCTGAAGCGGACCCAGCTGGGCGCTGCCGTCGTTCTTCGCGGTCTGCGGCCAGTCATTATTCCAGTCCTGGCCCTTGGTGTTTTTCAGCTTCCAGGTGTTGACCGACCTGCTGAGCAGCTTGCCGTCCGCCGTCTTGACCTCGGTGCTCTGCGGGTAGCCGAGGAAGGGGAAGTCCTGGCGGTAGAAGGTGGTGGTCTCCACGCCGGTCTGTTCGTCCACGGTGCGCAGTTGCTCGAAGCCGAGCATGCCGCGGCCGCCGGCCTGGATCTTGGCCTGGGCGTAGTGGTAGCTGACTGCGCTTTTTGCACCGATATCGGTGGCAGTGGGTGCGCTGCCGTCCACACGGGTGACCACGTACATGGGGCCCATCAGTTCCAGGGTCGGGGACAATTTGCCCAGGCGGTCGTCGCCTTCCCAGCTGTTGTTCAGGGCGCCGTAGAAAGCCTTCGCATCCGCTACCTGATACTGACCGCACCACTCCAGATCCACTTCCGGTTCGTAGTGACAGCGCCGCTCCGGATTGGTGGTGACTTCTATGCGGGCGTAGTGGCCGCTGTTGGCCAGGGAGCCGTAGCTGATGTCAGTTTCCGCACCCAGGCCGTTGGTGATTTTATCTATCACGTTGACCGGCACCCGGAAATCTGTGGCCGGGTAAAGGTAGGCCTTGTCGTCTTCGACGCGCACATAGTCGGCGACGCCGTCGCCGTTCATATCGGCGAACAAGTGCAGGGCGTCGTCGTCTCCACTGGTTGTGCGGAAGGAATCGGCCCCGCCAAACTCGTTATCCAGACTGCGCCAGCGCCTGACCTTGAGGCGGCTGGCCTCGGGGTCGTGCCAAACCAGGTCGAGATGGCCGTCGTTGTCGTAATCGAACCACTGCAGTTGGGATTTTTCCGGCAGGATGCCGAGATCGACCGCATCCTTGAATCCCTGGCCGGTGCTCAACTGATAATGGTAGCGGGCATTCTCTTCCGAAACGCCCTCCGCTAAGCCGTCCTGCACTATCAAGTCGGTGAGGCCGTCACCGTTGATATCCGCCACGTGGAGCTTTTGCTTCAGGTCGCCGTGGCGGTCGAGGGGAGAGGCTCCATCCGTTATAGGACCACTGTTCCAGTGGAGATAGTATGCTCCTTCGCGGTTTCTCTTTTTGAAGTCCTTGGCTTTCTGCACGAAATCCAGCAATTTTTCTCGGCTGACGAGCTTCATCCCCCCCTGTTCATCTTCCTCAACCGAGACTCGGTACGCCCGGCTATGCTGCTCTACCAAGGTGGTAGTGACAGCGGACGTATCGTAAGGATCATAGTGAGGATTCTCGGTTGTTACCTTGGTGTCAAAAAGGATGAGATCGACACTGCCATCTCCATTGAAATCTCCCGCAGCTCCGGGAGCCAGGTAAGTCTCCACAAACTGGCGCTGGTACCTGGTGTCTATGTCACCATCTCCCCATGCATCCAGCCCTTCCACCGCCATCGGCTTCTTGGTGGCGAAGTGGTAGTAATGACTGGACGTGGTGGGCTCGGTGGGATCGGGCTCAAGGGGCCAGTAGCCATCGCTGCTGACCGCGTCCACCATGCCGTCGCCATTGATGTCGATAAAGCGCATGTCCTCATCGTCCAGGTTTTCCGCCACCAGGTAGGGCCCGGTGAGCGCCCAATTGCCGTTTCCTTGCGGGCGGGACAGGACGATGCGCCACTCCTTGGCTTTTTTCGCGTAATAGGCCAGGTCGGCGCGGCCGTCGCCGTTGTAGTCGATCATTTCCCAGCGGTAGGGGTTTCTTACATTGGCCCCATCGCGCAGGGCTTGTCTCTCGATGCCGAAGCCGTTTTCCGTGGCGAGCACGTACTTGAAGCTCTGGAACGCAATTTTCCCCGAACCGTCTTCGTACCAGTCCGGCTCCAGCCAGACCAGGTCCATGCGGCCGTCGCCGTTGATATCCGCCGGGCGGGTGCCTATGGCGGCGCGGTCGCGCTGGGTGCTGAGGGTGACGCTGTTGCTGTGACTGCTGGCAAAGCTGCCCGGCACCGGCAGGCGCCAGTCGAATACCGTGTCCGGCTTGCAGAGGGATCCGACGCACTGGCGCATGCGCTCCAGGCGGCTGAGGTTGTCCGCCGGGTAGTCCAGGTATTCGAGTTCGTAGCGACGCGCTTCGCTGTTGTCGTTGTAGACATGCACGGCTTCGAGGCGCTTTCTGGTTTCCAGCAATTCTCCTGCCAGGTAGCCGCTGATATGGTCGCTGCGGTCCCCGTACTCGAAGCTCACTCTGGCTCCCGGACTGCTGCTGGCGCCGGTGTAGGCGTAGCGAATTTCGCTGATGCGATGGCTGTATTTCTGCTTCGGGTTGTCCTTATCCGCATCGACAGCGTAGGAGAACTCAATCGGGTTGCCGGCGCTGTCCTCGAAGCGGCTGATGGCCCAGGTCAGGGTGTTACCGGACACGGTTTCCTGTTTGGCGTTGTTGCCATCGCCGTAGTAGCTGATGGAGCCGTCCTTGCGCTCCACGGTGAAATAGGCCGGGTGGCCAGCTTTGCCGCCGTGGGCTTTAACCAGCGCGAAGCTGTCAATCTCGGTGCGGTAGCGGCTGCCCGA
The DNA here is from genome assembly GCF_059834885.1 of Microbulbifer sp. SE14. Taxonomy (NCBI): domain Bacteria; kingdom Pseudomonadati; phylum Pseudomonadota; class Gammaproteobacteria; order Cellvibrionales; family Microbulbiferaceae; genus Microbulbifer; species Microbulbifer sp. SE14. The sequence goes on from NZ_JCBAJA010000004.1 coordinate 49,931, forward strand.
CGCACCATACTTGCCTTCAACCACCAGCAGGCGCTGGCCGTCCAGGCAAAAGCGGTCCTCCGCCGTCCAGGCGATGGCCTTGACTTGGCCGTCCTGTCCCAGGGTCTGGCGGCAGCGGGAAATCGCCGAGAGGCCGCCGATGGTCCAGCCGTGGCCGACCAGGCCGTTGCTGCCCTGGCTGGTGTAATTGAGGGAGATCTCCGGGGCCACGCCGGCGGTGCCGGCGGGCAGGCTGAGTGGAATGCTGTAGCTGGCCGCACCGGATTCGTTGACGCGGAACTGACCGGGCAGGCTGCCAATCTCGGCGGAGATGGCGAGCTGGCCGGGATCAACTGTCGGCATGGGCGCGGGAGCCGGCGCCTGGGTGGTGACGCCGTAGCTGCACAGGTTGGCGCAGGGATCGAGATTGGCGAGGAAGGCGTCACGGTTGCTGAGACCATCGCCGTCCGCGTCCGAATCGCCGCTCTCGATGTCGTCGCTGCCGAAGAAGAGGATTTCCCAGTAGTCTGGCAGGCCATCGCTGTCGCAGTCACGGGTGTACTCGTCACCCTCATCGCAGCTGAATACCGCCCAGCTGTAGTCCTGGGTATAGAAATAATCGAAGCTGCGGCGCAGGACCTCGTTGGTGGCGGCGGTGTACTCGATCGACTGGGCGAAGAGTGCGGCCACCTGGGCGCGGGTCGCGCCGCCGGCCATAGCGTCCAGCAGGCTGTTGCGGGTAAAGGTCTGGCCCGCGTAGGTAAACGCCGGCTGTTGCTGAGCAGGGAAGGCGCGGGCGTAGAGAGCGTCCACAAAGGCAGCGTTGCTCTGGGTGGACGGGAAGTTGGCCTTGCCGGTATCGGATTTCAGGAAGGCACTCGCCACTTCTTCCACGCTGGCGCCGTTGACCAGCGCATAGGTCCAGAAGGTGAGCACGTCGCGGCTCAGGTTCAGCGGCGGTTGCAGCAGCAGCCTATACAGGCGCGCAGCCGTCTGGTACTCGGGCAGCTGGCTCTCCGCCGGTTGCCAGTTGAGGTCTTCCAGTTGCTCCTTCAGCAGCGAGTCGTCACTGCTCTCCCAGACCAGCTGATCAGGGCCCAGGATACCGCGGCCCAGGGCGTAGACCTGGCTGCTGCCGACGGTGGTGAAGTACAGGGTGCCGTTGCCGGCCAGTACCGGCGTCTCGGCAATGCCGGCGCCGGCGGGATAGGTCCACTGGATTGCGCCGTTCTGTGCCTGCACCGCGTAGAGCACACCGTCCATCGAGCCCTGGTAGAGGATGCGGTTTTCATCCAACACCGCGGAGGCCACCAGGTCGCCGCCGGTCTGCAGGCGCCACTGTTCCAGGCCCAGGGGCGTCAGCGCGTAGAGATTGTCGTCCAGGGAGCCGACGTAGATATTGCCGTTGACGGAATCGACCGTGGGCGTGGCCTTGACCAGGTCCCCGGTGGCATAGGGCCAGCCGGACACAACCGAACCATCCTCGGGATTGAGGGCGTAGACCTTGTTGCCGGAGCCCACGTAGATAGTGCCGTCGGCGCCCACCGTGGGTGCCGAGTCTATCTGGCTCAGGCGCTCGATGGCCTTGTCGCCATAGGCATTGATGCCGGCGCGCTCACCATTGGAGTTTTCCACGGAAACGCGCAGGCCCTTTTTCTCCTGGTTGAAGAGTACCGAGCGCATCGCATCGCTCAGCGCCAGCTGCGCATAGGTCGCAGGGTCCTCTTCGGTGGGCGATGTCCAGGTGACCGCGCTCTGGCTCAGCACCTGCTGGGCGCCGCTCTCGCGGTCGGTCAGCGTAAATGTGGAATCCGGGTCCAGGCCGCTGCCGCTGAGCAACAGGCAATTACCGTCACAGCCGGGCTCGGCTGTTAGCAGGGTCGGTGGCAATACATCGAGGGTCACGATTTCGCTGTCGGGGCTGCAGTCATAGGCGTTGCAAGCCTTGACGCGGTAGCTGTAGGTTCCGGATGACTTGTTAGTGATTTCGACTTTCGCGACCGAACTGCCGAGCTTCACTGTCAGCCCTTCACTCGTCGAATCGGCGCTGCCCTCTATTTCCTCGAATTGGTAGTAGTCGGGCTTGGGTTCGCTGGTCACCAGCGGCCAGTTCAGCGAATAGGTGCCGGTAAGATCGTACTCACCGTGCTTTTTCACCAGCGCCAGGCTGGCGGGCGCCTGCGGTGCAGAGAGCACGACATCCAGAGTTATCTCGCCGCTGAAGTCTCCGCAGCCGGCTGCGTTACAGGCAGCTACGCGATAGCGGTAACTGCCCTGGGTCTGGTTGGGCAGATAGGCGGACAGGGCCCCGTCCACAACGGGAACTTCCTTGAATTTGTCGTCGACCCCCACCATCAGCTGCTGCAGCAGGTAGCCGTGAGTGGCGCCGGCCATCTCATTCCAGGAGACGGTGTAATAGCCGGTTATATTGTCCGGTATCGGCGCCAGTAGGTCGTCAACCTTGATTTGAGTCGGAGGCTGGGGTGGCTCCAGTGCATCGAAGTGGACGTCGTGGTAAGTCTCGGCCGGTGCGCCATCGTTGTCGGTGGCGCGGGCGCCAAGGCGGTAGTCGCCCGCAGAGGGGACCGTCCATGGATATTCGTAGATGTCCCAGCCGGATTCGGTGCGGGCATAAGTTCCAGAACCGACGACGGCGCCGCCAACGAGGAACTCGACTGAGGTGATACTGCCATCGGTATCCCGCGCCTTGGCAATCAGGGTGATGTCCTGGCCGGCAACTATCTCCTCCGGCAGCGCATCCAGATCAAAACTTACCTGCGGGTCCGCATTGGTGCTGACGGAGACAGAAATAGTGGCCTGCCCCTTCTTTTCTGCGTCATTTGTGGCCACCGCGATAAGCTGTGTGGTACCGGCCGTTACTGACGGCCAGTTTGCGAAATAACAGCCGCTGCACTGGTTATCGAGATCTACGGGATAGTCGAGCAGGTTAGTGGACTCTACCGAATTGCGGTAGAACTTGACCGAAGCTATATCCCTACCGTCAGTGACCTGGACTCTGAGCGTCTGAAAATCACCAGCTTTTAGCGAGTCGCCGGCGATTGGGTCCAGCCAGGTAACCTTGGGCGCGGGGATTGGCTGGACATTGACGGTTTTGACGGCACTCGGGTCGCCGCACTCCAGGGCATTGCAGGCGAATACGCGGTAGCGATAGGAGCCGTCCGTTCGGTTGCTGACAGAGTAACTGCGCGGGGAAGAGACGGCGCTCTTTTTCGAATAGCAGATTCCGTGCTCTTTTTTCTTTGTGTTGTAGGGATTGTTGTCGGCGCACCAGTCGGGACCGCCCTCTTTCTTTTCTTGGACCAGGTAATAGTCGAAATCGCCGGTTGTTGGGGCTTGCCAGCCTATGCTGTAGGTGCCATCTTCGGCTTCCAGTGGGTCTGGCAACGAGTTTATTGTTGGTTTTCCTGGCTTATCAGGGACATCGACGACTATTGTTATGACTCCAGTTTCAACTTTCTCAGTCTCACAGCAGTAACTACCAGGATACCAAACACGGTTAATGGTTGCCTTATAAGAATAAACTCCATCACCTCGGCTTAGAGGTATAGAAACGCTCGCGTTATGACTGTTTTCTTGAGAATATATCGAGCCTTGATTAACCCCGCCTTTACTTTCAATTATTGAGAAAGAAAAGTTATTAAAATTACATCGGCTCGTACATGGACGATTGGTGTCTAGATATACCGTGTACTCGCCATCAGCGCTTTCATTTCCATCATCAATATAAAATATGGGCACCCACTCCGATTCCGCTTGCGCGAAAGATGATCCAATACTGAAAAGTGCTCCCATTAAACAGATTTTCAGTAAACTCAACCAATTGATGGAGTTAATTCCGTCATTCATTTGAACGGTGCCTTTTAATTCCTATCTGGCGTAGCACGCCAGTTCATAGTATTTGTTTTCACTTGAAACGGCCATGGCCGCTCTTTCGTCGCGCCTGAGCCCCTTTCCCGAGCTGAAGCCCGGCGTTCCCAAGGTTATTCGAGGTCTCTACTCCATAGGATACGCTCGCCTGTAGTCTGGACGTCTACATCCAAGGCAAAGATCTTTTTCTCTTCCGTATGCAGTATCAGCTTCTGCCCCGCCAGCGCCGGGCTGGCAGCAATTGTCTGTCCATCCGGCAATTGGAAGTACCACAGCTGTTCGCCGGTTTCGGTTTCCAGTGCATAGATACGTCCGCTATAGGTGGCGATATAAGCGGTGTTCTTATTGGCATTCAGCAGAGGTCCGGCAACCACGGCGCCCTGCGTATCGAAACTCCATAGCAGGGATTTTTCTGAGTTAAGGGCGTAGACGCGACCGGCATTTTCCAGACGGCCGCTGCCGCTGACATTGGCGCCGACGATAATGCGATTATCGGCAATAGCGGCCTTGCCCATCACCAAGCCGGTATTTTCCAGAGTCCACTCCACCTGGCCACTGGCATTCACCTTGTAGAAGTTGCCATCGAAGGCACCCACGTAGGCACTGCCGTCGTCGGCCACGGCCAGGGAGGTAGCTATCTGCTCCTGCACCGGAATGTTCGGCGCCGTCCATAGGTCCGGCGGGGGCGGCAGGTCCAGTTTTACCGTGAGGCTCTGGCTGATTTCGCCGGCGGGGCCTGTTGCGGTCAGGGTGTAGTTGGTGGTGATCTGCGGATTGACGGCGAGTGTGCCCTGGCTTGCCAAGCTCTCTGCGGCCTGCTCACCGCCGTCGCTGTTGAGGACAATTTCCCGGGCACCTTTTACCTTCCAGCGCAGCTCCACCTGCTGGCCTTTGCTGTCGATGGCCGACGGAGAGGCGACGAAGGTTTCGATCAATACGGGCGGGAAGCTGTTGGCATCTTCCGGGTCACTGCCCGCGGCGATTTCCTCGGCGTCATTGACGCCGTCGTTGTCGCTGTCCAGCTGAGAAGGTGCACAGCCGTCGGCATTGGCAGTCTGAGCGCTAGCGGTATTGGCGCACTGGTCGGCGTAATCCGCCACTGAGTCGCCATCGGCGTCGATAGCGGTGGTGACTGTCGTTTCACCGATATTGCCGGCGAAGTCGCGAACCGATGCGCTCAGCACGATTTCGGCATCGGCGGAAAGCGGTTGCGGGAGTATGCAGCTGGCGATATTGCTGCTGATTTCGCAGCCGGCTATGACACTGCCGGCCACGGTAATTGCCAGACTGTCAGTATCCAAGGCCAGGTTGTCCGACAGCAGCAGGCGCAACTCCGGTTGCGGCTCCCGCAGCAGGGAGCCATCCGCGGGGGATACGAAGCTGATTTCCGGCGGAGTCTGGTCCAGATTGACGGTGACGCCGGCGCCGGCGCTGTTGCCGGCCAAGTCCACGGCGCTGCCGTTTACAATTTGATCCGCGCCGTCGCCGGCCAGTGTCTGCGGCTGCGGGCAACTGGCGATACCACTCAAACTGTCGCTGCACTGGTAGCTGACGGTGACCGGCGCACTGTGCCAGCCGGCGGCATTGGCAGGCGCGGAGAGCTGGGTCTGGATCGCCGGCGGCGTGGTGTCGATATTGAGCTGCGCGCTGCTGCTGGCACTGTTGCCGGCAATATCCATGGCGGTGACCGGAATTTCACGGTTGCCGCCCTCTGCGGATTCGACCTGTGCCTCGGGACAGTCGGCGATGCCGCTCAGGTTGTCGCTGCATTGATAGCTCAGGGTCACGGTGGCGTTGTGCCAGCCGGCGCTATTGGCCGGCGGAGTGACAGTGGTGGTGATTTCCGGCGGCGTCAGGTCCAGGCTCACCGCATTCTGGATTTGCGCGCTGTTGCCGGCGATATCCACGGCGCCGGCAGCGGCCAGCTGACCGGCACCCTCCGTGTCTATTTGTTGTTGCTCGGGACAAGTGGCCACGCCACTGAGGGTGTCGTGGCACTGGTAGCTGACGGCGACGGGCGCATTGTGCCAGCCGGCGGCATTGGCGGGCGCGGACAGCTGGGCCTGAATCGCCGGCGGCGTGGTGTCGATACTGAGCTGCGTGATACTGCCGGCGCTGTTGCCGGCGATATCCGTGACGGTGACCGGGATTTCGCGGCTGCTGCCCTCCTCGGATTCGATCCGCTCTGCGGGGCAGTCGGCTACACCGCTCAGGTTGTCGTTACACTGATAGCTGAGTGTCACGGCCGAGTTGTGCCAGCCGGCGGCGTTGGCCGCGGGACTGATGCTGGTCGCAACTTCCGGCGGTGTCAGGTCCAGATTAATTGTGTTCTGTATTTCTGCGCTGTTGCCGGCGATATCTTCTGCAATGGCGCTGACCCGCTGATCGGCGCCCTCTTCGCTCACCTGCCGCGAATCCGGGCAGCTGGTGACACCGCTGAGGGTGTCTTCGCACTGGTAGCTGATGGTAGCGGTTTGCCGGTGCCAGCCGGCGCTGTTGGCGGGCGGCGCAATTTCGGCGGCCAGTTGCGGCGCCGTCTTGTCCAGGCTAACCGAAACCTGGGTTTCGGCACTGTTGCCGGCCCTGTCCACGGCAGTGCCGCTAATCCGCTGGTCGGCGCCCTCCCCGTTCACCAGCGCCGGTTCGCTGCAGCTTTCGATACCGCTGAGGTCATCGCTGCAGGTGAAAGTCACTGTGGCGTCGACTTTGTGCCAACCGGCGGCATTGGCGTCCGGGTCTATGGCCGCGTTTATAGTGGGATCCTGGTTGTCGATACCAATGACTTCGGCGCGCAGGCCGCTGCCGGGTTTGCCGGCCAGCTGCACGGTCAGGGCGTTCTGTAATTGGAGGGAGACGGGGACCTCGAGAAAACTGACTTTCTTCTTGAAATCCTTGGGGGAGAAGATCTCGGTGCCGTTTAGTGCAATAGTGGCCGAGGTCACCGATGCATTTGCACCCTCGCCGTTGTAGATGCGCAGCAGGTAATAGTCTCCGGCGACGGGCGCGGTGAAATCGAGAGTCTGGGAGCTCGGCTTGCCGCTGTTGCGAATGAAGTCGCGGCTGCCGGAAACAGGGAATTCACCGGCGTAGGTCGCAACGGAAAACGAACCAGTAAAACCCAACACGCACAAAGCCAGCGCCTGCGCGCGGAAAGACCGTCGCAACTGCATAGTTCCCCCAAACCCAAAAAGGTCAAAATTTATTCATCGACGGCCGGCTTTTAGTATTTCGGTTATCCGGCCTAACACTTTGGCGGGGAATAAAACCACAGATTGGGTCAATTTTTCAAAGCCGAGGTCGATAAAAAGATGAAATTTACGCCACACTTTTTTGCCACAGCGGTAACCAACTAGAGACTTTGTAATGGCGTGTAATGAGTTGACGGCATAACAAACGAAGTGCGCATTATTTCGGCAGGCAATAGATTGACAAGTTAATACAGCACCTTAGTACGTCGCTGGGAGGACAGGCCCTCTCTTCCACTCCCAGTGATGAGCGTCATCCCTAGCGCTCACCCGCTACGCGTGTGCCTGCGGCGGTCCCCTCTCCCCCAACCCTTCTCCCGCAAGCGGGAGAAGGGAGCTGTTCAGTGGCAGCCGAAACTGATGTGGGCGTAATCAGTATCTGTCTCGCCCGGGAGTATCGCTCTCTCCGCCCTTCACCGGCGACGAATCCGAGTTATTGTTTTCCAGTTTGTTCATATCCCGCTCCAACAGCTTCTCGCGGGTCTCCTCCAACTCCCGCAGCCGCTTCTGCACCCGCCCGTTGAACGACTCCTCCGGATACTCGCCCTTCTCGTCCGCAGCCCCCGCCTCGAGCCCGGTAAGCAGCGCCAGGGCCAGGTCCACATCCGCCACCGCATAGACGGCAAACTCTTTCGCCCGCACCGCCTCCACCACTTCGTCCTTCAGCATCAGGTGCTGCACATTGGCCGCCGGGATAATCACGCCCTGTTTTCCGTCCAGGCCGCGGGCCTTGCAGAGTTCGAAGAAGCCCTCGATCTTTTCGTTGACGCCGCCCACCGCCTGCACCTGACCCAGTTGGTTGACGGAACCGGTCACGGCTGTGCTCTGGCGCAGCGGCACCCCGGCCACGGCGGAGAGGAGTGCGCAGAGTTCCGCCAGGGAGGCGCTGTCGCCGTCGACGGGGCCGTAGGACTGTTCGAATACCAGGCTCGCGGATAAAGACAGCGGTTGCGAGGATGCGTAGCGGTTGGCGAGGAAGGACTGCAGGATCAGCACACCCTTGGAGTGCAGCGGCCCACCCAGTTCCGTCTCCCGCTCTATGTCCACCATCTTGCCGCTGCCGAGGCGCGCGGTGGCGGTGATGCGCGAGGGGCGGCCGAAGGCGGTGTCGCCGAGCAGTATCACCGAGAGGCCGTTGACCTGGGCCACCCGCTCGCCGGCGGTGTCGATCATCAGGATATCCCGCTCCACCGCCTCCTGCAGCCGCTCCTGGATCTGACGCTGGCGGTACACGCGCTGATCTATGGCCTTCTGCACATGCTCCCTGCTCACCCAGTCGGCTTTCTCGCGGCGGCACCAGTAATCCGCCTCGCGCAGCAGGTCGGCCAGGCGCTCGCCGTGCAGGGAGAGTTTTTGCGCATCGTCGGCCAGGCGCGCGGCCTGTTCCACCACCCGCGCCACGGCTTTCTTCGACAGCGGCTGCAGACTCTCGCTGTGGGCCAGGGCGTGGACGCGCCGGGCATAGGCGGCCACACTTTCGCGCTCCCGCGCTATGTCCTCGGAGAAATCGGCGTAGACCTTGAACAGCTGCGACGCCTCGGGATCGTAGGTCATCAGCAGATGGTGGAGCCAGCGCTCGCCGATCAGCACCACGTTGACGTTCAGCGGTATCGGCTCCGGCTCCAGAGTGGTGGTGGACAGCAGCCCCAGTTGCAGTTCCAGTGGCTGGATTTTCATCTCCCGCGAGCGCAGGGCGCGTTTCAGGGTTTCCCAGGCGAAGGGCGTTATCAGCACGCGCTGCGCGTCCAGAATCAGGCAGCCGCCGTTGGCCCTGTGCAGGGCGCCGGCCTTGATCAGCTTGAAATTGGTGGTCAGGGCGCCCATCTGCGATTCGTGCTCTATGCGCCCGAGCAGGTTCGCGTAGGTGGGATTGTCCTCGTAAACCACCGGCGCGCCATCGGCATCACCGTTGTCGACGAGGACATTGACGCGAAAGCGGGTGAATTCCCGCGAGCGGATCAGTTTACCGGTGGCGACGCCCTCCTTCTCGCCCTGCTCGCCGGCAGCGCGGAAGTCGTCGGCGTTTTCGATGACGTCGCGCTTGATCTGCTCGATAAAGCCCTGCACCGGCTCCAACCCCTGGTAGCGCCGGCGCAGCCAGTCGATGCGTTCATCCAGGGTCAGGTGCAGGTATTCACGGTTCAGGCGCTTCAGTTTTTTGGCCAGTTCCTCGTGCCAGCGCAGCCCGCGGCCCAGGGTCTCCTTGAGGTCGGCATTGACCTTTTCGATATTTTCCTTGAGGCGTTCCTGCTCCTCTTCCGGCAGCTCGGAGAATTTTTTCGGACTGATAAATTCCCCGTCCACCAGCGGCCCTATGGTGTAGCCGGACGGTGTGCGCATCACGCCGATCCCCAGCGCCTTGGCGCGCTCCACCAGTTCGGCGAAGGTCTCCTCCTCGCGATCCTCCACCTGCTGCTTGAGTTCATCGCGGCGCGCGCGGTATTCGTCGCTGCGGAAGATATCGGGAATGGCGGTGAGCAGATGTTCGAGCAGGTCGTCGGTGTCGCGTCGCAGCTGGCGCGCGGTGCCAGCGGGGAGCACCAGGGCCCTGGGCCTGTGCTCGGCGTCGAAATTGTGGATATAGCAGAGGTCGGACGCCGGCTCCTGCTTTTTCGCCCAGGCGTCTATGCGCTTGTTTACCAGCTCGTGTTTGCCCAGCCCGACGGACCCGGCCACGTAGAGGTTGTAGCCCCTGCCGGCCATATCCAGCGCAAATTCCAGCGCCTCCATGGCGCGGTCCTGGCCGAAGGCCTGGTCCTCGGCGGCCTTGTCCGCCTCTCCTCCCAGCTCCAGCCACTCCAGCGGGCAGTGCTGATACAGCTGTTCCGGCGATAGGGGGTCTAAACTCATGCGCACCAGACCGGGGCTTTGAAAAAAATCGGTTCCCGAATTTCCAGTTTAGACCCTCGCCACCGCCCATTTCCCCGCCTACCGGGTCTACTGGGGTCGCACGGCGCGCTGATAGGCGCCCGATGCATCGGCATCGCCGAAGTCCGCCCGCTCGAACGCGGGGCTGTCCGGCAGTATCAGATTGAGCCCGCGGCTCTCGTCCACCGAGACCTGTAGTGCCGGGCTGCGCAGGTCCAATACGTGACCGCCGAGCCGTCGCTCCCTGTCGACGAAGTGCATATGGTAGCCGCTGCCGCTGGTGCCGCTGAGATAGGCGGGCAGGCGGAGGGCGACGATGGTGCCGGAAATGCCGCTGTGCTCGAACACTGCCTGCTTCTTTACCACCTGGTCTATCGGCGGATAGGGCGGCGTCTGCCGGGGCACACTGCGCAGTTTCAGGTAGTCGAAGGTCCCGTCGATACGCAGGGCGTAAACCAGGTTCGGGGTCGGCAGCCGCCGGTCCAGTTCCCGGGTCAGTTCGCCCAGGCTGGCCGCCGGCAGGCGCATGCGGCGGTCTTCGCGGAAGCGCTTGATATAGGCGAAAGGCGTTTTCTCCCCATCCCCCACTCGCCGCAGCTGGCCGTCCCGGTGACGCGCCTGGTAGACGGTGCCGTCGAGAATGATGATCTCGCCATCGATGGGATTGATACCGCCGAGGCCGAAGTCCCCGAACTGCAGCAGTTCGCCGAAGCGGGTAGGACCCTCGTAGAGTCCCCGGGCCAGCACCGCGGTCGGGGCCAGTTGGTAGAGGGCGTCGTCGACGCGGTAGCCGCTCTCCGCCTCCTGTGCCCTGGCAGCCTGCACGGTGAACAGGAGCGCGGCAGCCACACTCGCGCGAAAACAGTTCAACATGGATATCTCCTGTAACTTGTTGCCGTCTTCAGAATTTTCTTTTTGCCGCAATATCCAGGTGGTGCACGCCGTGGGGCATCGGGATGCGGCCCAGGTTCTGCAGGCCGGTCTCCGTCACCCGGAACACCTCCATACCGCCCCCGCCTGTATCCCGGTACTCAAACACGCTGGCCAGGAAGTAGTTTCCGGACGGGTCGAAGGCACCCCCTTCCGGTAGCACGCCGGCGAAGGGGGTATCGGCGATTTTTTCCAGCGCACCGCTGCCGGCATCGAAGCGGAACAGGGAGACGGAGGCGCGGCGGTGGTGGCGGGGGCTGTCTGCGGGAAAGGGGGTACCGCGCATATTGACCGTGGCGACAAAGCGGCCGTCGCGGCTGATCGCCAGCCCCTCGGCGGAAATATCCGACGTGGCCCTGTGCACCACCTCGTGCCGGGGTTCCACGGAATCCGGATCGGCGAGACGCACCACGCTCAGTTGCGAGGCCTCCGTGGGCAGCCGGCCGGCCAGGCTGGTGGCACCGAAATCCCGCCCCCAGTCCGAGCTGATAAAGTGCCGCCCGTCCGGCGCAAAGCGGCCCACGAAGGGATCCCGCCCGACTGTTACCGGGCTGCCCCAGGGGCGCAGTGAAAACCTTCCACCCTCACCCCGCTCCAGGGCGACGAAGAGTATCCGGTCACTGGTGTTGAGGTTGAACGCGAGAAAGCGGCCCGAGGGGTGCCAGGCCACGTTGCTCGCGTATGTCTGCCCTCCATCATCCAGCAGGGAACCCAGATCGGAACGCTGCGCGGCGCCGAAACGATTCCCGCCAAAGGGCACCAGGTGCAGCAGGCTTTGGCCGCCGCTGTTGGACACGACGGCGACTGTGCGCCCGTCCGGGCTGACGTCCAGGGCCTCGGGAAAATCATCCAGTTCGATGGCGTCCGCCAGTTTCGCCGGCGCCCCTCCCGGCAGCGCCACCGCAAACAGTCGCCGCCCCGGCGCCAGCTCGGCGATGCGGGTGGCGCCGGGAGTCCGCCGGGCCAGCCGCTCTGTCACAAAGGCGCTCTTCCCGTCCGCGGCCAGGCGCAAAACTTCCGGCGGCGCGGTTACCGAGTTGGAAATCGGCAGCGATTCCCGCCGCCAGCCGTCGCCCGAGCGGCGCAACAGCACCAGGCTGTCGCGGTAGCCCGCGGAGAGAGGCGCCAGTTCGCCGCTGGCATAGCTCCCGGTGACAAAATCGCCGTCGGCGACTGCGGCAATCACATCTGCGTCAATCTGCGCCAGCACACTGTCGGGCGATTCCGCCGCCGTGGCGGCGCCCGGCGGAATGCCCACAGACAAGAGGTAATAGAGAATTGCGTGCCCCGATTTCAATCCCGCCTCCCGCGCGCCAACCGTTTGCGTCCGGACACAGAATCTAGCGGCAGCAGCGGGCGCGAAAAACCGGGCCGCTGTCACGGGTTTGATGCGCGCGGATCACGAATGAAGGCAATTTGTTCAGGCCTGGACCTCAAAGCCGGGCACCCTGCCGGCCAGCGCCGAGTCCCACGCCGGCACGCCGTCGAAGGCGGTCGCGAGGAAATCCACGGTGGCGCGCACCTTGCGGGACAGCTGCCGGGTGGAGGGGTAGATGGCGTGAATCGCGGTCGGCTCGAACTCGTAGTCCGGCAGCACCCGCACCAGTTCGCCGGACAGCAGGGCCCGGGAAACGGAAAAGGTGGCCCCCAGCGCAATGCCGAGCCCGTCCTTGGCGGCCCCGGTCAGTACCTCGCCGTTGTTGCACACCAGCGGCCCCGCGGCGGCGACCGTCACCGGCCCCTCGGGGCCTACGAGGCGCCACTGGTGCGGCCTGTCCAGGCCGGTGAATACCAGGCAATCGTGATCGTCCAGGTCCGCCGCCGTCTGCGGTGTGCCGCGGCGCTTCAGGTAGTCCGGGCTGGCCACCAGCAGGCGGCGGTTGGCGCACAGGCGCCGCGCGATCAGGCGCGAGTCCGCCAGGGCGCCGATACGTATCGCGAGATCCACCCCCTCCTCGATCAGGTCGATAAAGCGGTCACTGAGGGATAGCTCTATCGACATCTCGGGATATTTCTCCCGGAGCGGCCGCAGCAGCGGCACTATATGCTGGCGGCCGAACACCACCGGAACATTCAGCCGCAGCAGGCCACGGGGCTGCAGGCTGGCGGCCGAGGCCTCCACCTCCGCCTCGTCCAGGTCCCGCAGTATCTGCAGCGCCCGCTGGTGGAAGACAGATCCGGTTTCCGTCAGCGACAGCCGGCGCGTGGAGCGCTGCAGCAGCCGCACGCCCAGGCGTTCTTCGAGCCGCGAAATCACCCGGCTGACGCCGGAGGGCGTCATGGCGTGCTCCTCCGCCGCGCGCGCAAAGCTGGAGTGCTTTACCACGCTGGCGAATACGGCGATCGAGGAAGTCTCCAATGGCATGGCCTTTCCCTTGGGTCGATTTCGGCGAGACGCTCCAGCCTATCACGGCGCATACCACAATTGTTGACTGGAAATCATGAATATCGTGTAGCGCGACGGATTTATCCCCGCCCGGAAACTGCTGCAGAGTGATCGCCAATATGTCCGGGCAAGCTTACGGGAGAAAACCATGGGCAACAGAAGACGCGATTTCCTGAAAGTAGGTGCGGCCGGTCTGGGTGCGGCCAGCCTAGGTGCAGCGGCGGCACAGAGTGGTTCCACCGGCGCAAATGGCAAACGCTTTGCCGGCAAGGTGGTCGCGATTACCGGCGCCACTTCCGGCATCGGCGCCGCGGCGGCGCGGCTGTTTGCCGCCGAGGGCGCCAGGGTGACCTTCTGCGGCCGCCGGGAACAGCTGGGCAACCAGGTGGCGGAGGAAATCCGCCGGACCGGCGGCGAGGCGCGCTATATCCGCGCGGACGTCACGGTCCCGGAGCAGGTAAAGATGTTCGTGGAGGAGACGGTCGATACCTACGGCCGGCTGGATATCGGCTTCAACAATGCCGGTGAGGTAATTTTCAAACCACTGCACCGGCTCAGCCTGGAAGAGTGGGAATGGATACACAACACCAACCTGCGCGGCGTCTTCCTGGCGATGAAATACCAGATCCCGCAAATCCTGAAAGCCGGCGGCGGCAGCATCGTGATCACCGCCTCCCAGCACGCCTACGCCACCCGCCCCGGCGGCGCCGCCTACGCCAGCAGCAAGCGGGCCCTGGAGGCACTGGCACAGAGCGCCAGCCAGGATTACGCCGAGCGGGGGCTGCGCGTCAACCTGGTCGCCCCCGGCATCACCGACACCCCCATGTTCCGCCGCGCCACCGGCCGCGACGAGGCGGCGGTGCAAAGGGCCAACAGCATTGTGCGGGGCGTGAAGCGGGTGGCGCAGCCGGAGGAGATAGCCCGGGTGGCGCTGTGGCTGGCCTCGGAGGAGGCCTCCTATATGACCGGGACTACGGTGCTGGCCGATGGGGGGCTGTTGAGCGGTTTTGCCTGATCCCTGTCCGGCTCAACGCCCACCTAGGTCAGTTCGGTTTTCCAGCGGCGGCCGTGTTACAGGTTCTGGCCCGCCTTCCCCTAGTGACGTACAGGTTCCACAGATCGTTAGGGACACTGCCCCTTTTCGTAGAACCCCTCAGAAGTCTCCTTGACGTAGGTGTAGCTACCGGAGAGGCTGCCGAGCCCATCGTCGCCGCCCGCGGTGTAATAACTGCCGTCGTAGTAGGCCCGGCCATGGTACTCGTGCCAACCGTTGGTGTCATACCAGTCCTGGCAGATAAAACCGCCGCCGTTGTCACCGGTGCTGCGGCATTCGCTGGGTTGTGCGGTGAACCACTCGCCGGGCTGCCCCTCGTACAGGGTGACGTCGGACCAGGTGTCGAAGTAGTAACCTATGCGCTTGTCGTCGCCGGTGGCCAGTGCATAGAGGCCGAAACCACCGCCCTTGACCGCCCGGCCGTTGTCGATATGGGCACCCGGCGCGGAGGTTGCCTCGGTGCAGCTCGCGTCCGGTTCATTCGGATCGATCACCGTCACCGTGCGTGTGGCACTGGCCACGTTGCCCGACGAATCTTCGGCCGTGTAGGTACAGTAGTATTCCCCGGCCATGGAAGTGTCGACGTCACAGCTCGCCGTCACCGCCAGGCTGCCGTCTTCGGGATCGATGGCACTGGCGCCCGGATCCGTGAAGGTCTCGTTGAGGTTTACTGCGATGGGGTTATCGCCGTTCAAGGTAATGGCCGGCGTGCCGTTTTCGACCGCTCCACCGCTGCCATCCCGGGCGTGACGACTGAAGAAGTCCCACACCAGATCCGGATAGCTCGGTCCGGTGCGGCGATTGTAGTCCGCCTCCTGGCCGCGCTCGCCGGCAACCCAGTAGTGCCCGTAGTCGCTGTCACCGGTCGACGCCGTCTCCAGCGGGCCGTCGAAGAAAACCGTCTCCACCACCGAGCGACTGCCCGGGACACCGTCAACGGTATAGTAAGTGTGCCGGCAGCCGTAGCTGTTCTGGTAATCGTACTCGCAGGCGCTTTCATCCGCCCTGGAGCCGCCAAACACACGCAGGTGGGCATCGCGCAGGTTGCGCCCGGCGGGCTGCTGGACCACACAGTCCTCGTTGTTGGCGAGTACCAGCAGGGGAATGGCGTAGTCGTCGTCCAGCTCCCGCTCCATGTCGCTGGCGGAGGTCGCGACCGACTCCATGGTGGGGGAGCCGTAGCAACCGGCCAGAGACACCGAGCTGGAGGTCTCGCCATAGGCCAGCCCCGCGGCCGGCGCGGCCGCCGCCCAGTACTCGTTGTGCGTGGTGGCCGCCACCGCGGTCATCGCACCGCCCGAAGAAAAGCCGGTAATATAGCGGCGCAGGTGGTCGATGGCGAAGTTTGACTCCACCTCCAGCGCGATCTGGTGCAGGTCTTCCGGCTCACCGCTCCCCTCGTGGGTATGCTGGTCGAACCAGAAGCCCCAGCAGTTTTCACTGCGCATGCCGTCGTAGCTGGTTATGAAGGGCATGACCAGGATAAAGCCGTAGTCGTCGGCCGCTTCCTTCAAGCCCCAGTTGTCGTAGACGTCCAGGTGGTCCTGCACACAGCCGTGCAGGGCCATAACCATAGGGGCGGGGGATGGCGCGCCGTCGGGAACATAAACGCGATACTGACGGTCCCGGGATCCGGCGTAGCTTTTGGCGGTCATGGTGTAGTCGTGGACAGTCCCGGCCACGGCATTCACGTTCAGTGCGGCCAGTGTAATAAAGGTACAGGCAGCCAGCAGACGTTTCAGTTCTGCAGACGGGTTCCGCCGTCGACCGGTAGAGTTTGGTGTTTGCATGGCGTCTCTCTTCGCTCTCAATTGGGATTCGCTTTTACGCGGTCTCTCGTTATTTTCCGCATGCCCTGGAAGACTTCCCCGCAATCGATCACCCTACGGCTTCCAGTCATCGACTGTATGCCTGTACGGGAAGCCTGTCCTTCATCCGTTGGTATGATGGGGGCGGGCTGGGAGTAGAGGAGGCGGCCGCGGAGGCGCGGGCCTACGGCCTGCAGACGCTGGAGCCGGCGCGGACTGCGCTCGGCAAAAAAACCGGGACGACGCGGGAGGGGGAGAGGCAATTCCGGGGACCGTATGCTTAATTATCCGCTGGCGGCTCTCGTTCAAAATCCAATCAAGTGTACTGTCCCCGGAATTTGCACCGGAATTTGCACGGCCGCCGAGAAAGTGTTGCCTGCGTCGGTGGTTTGGCCCGCGTATTTCATGAAGCGTTCGAGATCCGGGCAATCCCGGATCCCGAACCCTCCACGGGAAACCTGCTCTTCCCAAACTACTTGATGAATGACTCTCCGAATTCGGGCACGTTTTCGTCATCCAGCGCCGGTCCGACTACGGCTTTTCCGTCCTGCACCGCCCAGGGCGGTACGTTGCGGGCGGCGCCGCCTCTCAGCCTAACCTGAGCCGCGTTGCCGGAACTGTCCTCGGCCTCCACCGTCAGCTCATAGCCGCCCCCGGGCGCGCACCGTGGAAAGACGAGGCCACTGAAACCGAAGTCGCGCACTATGATGCTGTGGGGTTGGCCGTTTCCACAGGGTATATCGACAACCTGGGGACACGAAAACCCGCACTGGGGCGTGTAGGTGCAGGCGAACTCATCGTCGCCCAGGGCAAGAAGACCGCCCTGGCCGTCGACGACCAGGAGCACCGGATCGATGCCGGACCGGCCGAGGTCGGTGTCGTCCTTCGTATCCACTCGCGCCGTAACCGTCCCTCCCGGCGGACACTGAAAGGTCCACATGTCGCCGAGCGGCTGCTCTCCCGGCTGAATGAAACCCACATTGGGCACCCAGTTGCTGACATGGGCCGGCGTCGGCGTAGGATCGGGTTGCGGGACGTTAGACAGCCCACAAACGACGGTTGCCTCCGTTATCTCGACGCGCAGGCCCGTTGGTGATGTGCCGGCGTTGTTCACGACGAACTCCAGAGTGTTGTCCCCGGCCACGAAACCGGCGCTGATTACAAAGTCGGTGGGATTCCGGAAATCATTGCCAGGCCTGTTATTAGGGGTAGGGTTGTCGTTGATCCTGATGGTCACCCCGCTGTTGTCGGTGAGCCAGCGTCCCCTGATAAACGCCGTGGCCGGAAAGCAGTTGACACCGGAATCGTCGAGATTGAACGTGGTTTGATACACGTATTGGCCAGGACTGTTTCGTCTACCGGCTTCCGCAGCGGGGTTGAATCGGGGACTTATCCAGTTCGAATTCGGACCATTGGGCAACCACGCGTTCGGGAACAGATTGGTGGTCGGATTCGCCGAATTGACCACAAAGGCGGTAGGTCCGGGAAAGTCGGAATCGGCGCTTTGAATAAGATCGTAGTGCGGATCCTCAGTGCCGTTCGGGTCGTCATCGTCTAAAAGATTACCGTCGTCGTCCACACCGGTGTTGAAAAGCCCCATGATGGGGCTGGGGCTGATTTGCGCAGTGGCCGCGCAGGGCAGTAGCAGCAGCGCCACCGATATCGCGAAAGTCCTTGTGCAATTGCGTACAGACATGGAGATCCTCCCTGGAAGCAGTCCGACCGAAACACTGCGAAACTCTGACTTCGGGTGTGCAATTTTCAGGCACCTCCCAATTCAAACTGTAGCCCCACCCCATATCGCCAATTTGCGCCCCCCGAAGTTTGACGCTCAATTTCCCAAGTTGACCAAGTGTATTTGGCAAGCGAATACAAGTAGGCCGGAACCCGTGATGCGGAGATGACGAGGGAACCAGGGGCGAACCAGGCCCCTGCAGACTCAGCCGAAATCCTGCCGCTCCATCCACGGAATAATCCGCTCGAAGGCCCGCTCGATTTTGTCGATGGAGGTGGCGTAGCTGATGCGCAGTGCGTTGCGGCAGGACTCGCCGAAGGTGTCGCCGGCGATGGTGCAGACGCCGGTCTCGCGCAGCAGGCGCAGGGCGACATTGTTGCCGTTGACACCCTCGGGCAGGGATGGAAAAAGGTAAAAGGCCCCCTCCGGCATATAGCCCTCGAGATAGGGCGTATTTTCCACCAGCTGCACCAGGCGATCGCGCCTTTTCCTGTAGGTCTCGATGATGCCGTCGATAAAACTGCGGTCGCCCTTCAACGCAGCGACGCCGGCCCACTGACAGGGGGTGTTGGCGACGGTGGTGGTGAACATATGGTAGCGGCGCAGTTTCTTGATGGCGCCCTGACTGGCGATCATCCAGCCGATGCGCATGCCGGCCATGCTGAAGGTCTTGGAGAAGCTGCTGATCACCATCACGTGGTCCAGGTCGGAGCAGCAGGAGAGCACGCTGGCGTATTCCCGGTTGTCGTAGACCAGGTGATCGTAGACCTCGTCGCTGATCACGTAGATGCCGCGGTAGGCGGCCTCCTGCACTATCGTCTCTATGGTCTCGCGGGGGTAGACGGTGCCGGTGGGATTGCTGGGGCTGTTCAGCACTATCGCGTGGGTGTTCTTGTCGATCGCGTCTATGACTTCCTGCGGATCCAGTTGGTGGTTGTTCTCGGCCCTGGTCGGCACATAGCGCACCTCGCCGCCATTCATGCGGATCAGCGGCGCGTAGAGCATGAAGGATGGGTCCGG
This sequence comes from Microbulbifer sp. SE14, assembly GCF_059834885.1. NCBI lineage: Bacteria > Pseudomonadati > Pseudomonadota > Gammaproteobacteria > Cellvibrionales > Microbulbiferaceae > Microbulbifer > Microbulbifer sp. SE14. The sequence goes on from NZ_JCBAJA010000004.1 coordinate 68,844, forward strand.
CACGATAAATTCCCGCCCCGGCGCGGACACGGCGGTCAGCGCCAGGTAGATGGCCTCGGTGGCGCCGGTGGTGACGAGGATATTTTCCGGCGTGAGTTCGCGGCCGTAGCGCGCGCCGTTGTACTCCGCCAGGGCGTCGAGCAGTTCCGGCAGGCCGGCGTCCATGGTGTAGCCGGTCTGTCCCGCCTCCAGGGCATCCACCGCGGCCTGGATCACATGGGGCGGCGCCGGCGCGTCCGGCTGGCCGATGGACAGGTGGATCACATCGTCCATGGTCGCCGCCAGGTTGACCATCTTGCGGATGCCCGGCACCGGTATCGTCAGCAGCGCCGGGTTCCAGACCGGATCCTCGGATTCGTAGAAATCGAAATCCAGCCGGCTCACGCCTCCTGCCCCCTCGCCTTCTCTCCCCTGGCCGCATCGGCGAAAAACAGCTGCGGGCGCCTGTCGGTCAGCGGCGCGGCCAACTGGTAGGCCTGACCGGCGCGCAGCACTGTGGCATCCTCGAAGCGCCGCCCCACTATCTGCAGCCCGATCGGCAGGCCGTCGGAGGAGAAACCGCAGGGCACCGACAGCGCAGGCTGGCCGGTGAGGTTGAACGGATAGGTGTAGGGGGTCCAGGATGGCCAGCGGGTGCTGGGCCAGTCCTCGGGCACCTCGCGCCCGGCCTTGAAGGCGGTGATCGGCAGTGTCGGTGTCAGCAGCAGGTCGTACTTGCGATGGAAATTCGCCATCCGCTCGGACAGTGCGGTGCGCTCGTTGATCGCGGCCAGGTAATCGAGCATGGACAATTGTGCCGCCCTGTCCGCCACCGCCACCAACTGTGGGTCCATCAGCGCCCGCTGGCGCTTGCCGAGCCCGCGCAGCGCGTTGGCGGCGCCGCCGTAGAAGAGATGGCCGAAGGCGGCCAGGGGATCATCGAAGCCCGGCGCCACTTCGGTGATCTCGGCGCCGAGGGACTGCAGCAGCTGCACCGCCCCGCGCACGGTTTCCTCCACCTCCGCCTGTACCTGCACATAGCCGAGGGTAGCGCTGTAGGCGATGCGCAGCCCTTTCAGCAGCTGCTCCGGCTCCCCCTGGATCTCACCGAAATAGTCGATGTTGCGCCGCGGTATCGCCTGGGTATCGCGCTGATCGGCCTCTGTCAGCACATTCATCATCAGGGCACAGTCCGCCACCGTCCAGGTCATGGGCCCGGCGTGGGCCAGGGTCCCGAAGGGGCTCGGCGGCCAGTGGGGCACCTCGCCGAAGCTGGGCTTGAGGCCGACGATGCCGCAGAAGCCGGCGGGAATGCGGATGGAACCACCGGCGTCGGTGCCCAGCGCCAGCGGGCCCATGCCCAGGGGCACCGCCGCGGCGCTGCCGCCACTGGAGCCGCCGGCGGTCTTGTCGGTGTTCCAGGGATTGCGGGTGACGCCGTCGATGGGGTTGTCGGTGACACCCTTCCAGCCGAACTCCGGCGTAGTGGTCTTGCCCAGGGGCACATAACCGTTGCGGGCCAGGGCCGCGACGCAGGGGGCCGCCTTGCCCAGGGTGGATTCGGGATCGATGGTCCTGGAGCCCTTCAGCGTCGGCCACATGGGGGTCAGGAACACATCCTTGATCGCCACCGGTACGCCATCCAGTAAACCCTTTGGCGCGCCGCTCCGATAGCGCTGCTCCGACTCCCGCGCGAAGTCGAGACTGGTCTCCCCGTCCACCAGGCAGTAGGCGTTGACCGCCGGGTTGCAGCGCTCTATCTGCGCGAGCAGCGCCCTGATGACTTCGACCGGAGAAAATGCCTTGTCCCTGTATCCGGCCAGCAATTCCACCGCGGTCATGCGGACAAAATCACTCATCGGTTATCCCTCTTCCTTTTTGGTTTATTCCCCCATCCTAGTACGAAATGGCGCCCCTTTTGCGGGATCCACGTGGACTCAACCGCCCCGTTGGTCGCGTACGGAGTGAGACTCGCGTCACACTTTCCGTGATTGCTTCAGGCTACAGACAGCCTCGATGCGATAAATTGCCCCCGACGACACCTGTGACGGGAAGCAACAGTGAACCTGAAAAGCAAGAAAATCCCGCTCGTGCCCCTGGCGATAGCGATGCCGTTGCTGGCCAGCGGCTGCGCCACCATGAGCGAAGAGGAGTGCCTGACCGCCGACTGGCACGCGATCGGCTATGAGGACGGCGCCGCCGGCCTGCAGATAGCGCAGCTGGGCAAGCGCCGCGAGGCCTGCGCCGATCACGGCGTGCGGCCGGATACGGCGGCCTACCGCGCCGGCCGCGACGAGGGGCTGGAACTCTACTGCACCGAGCATCGCGGCTTCCGCCTGGGCAACGCCGGCGGCAGCTACAACGGCGCCTGCCCGGCGGACCTGGAGGGCCTCTTCCTGCGCGGGCACCAGGCCGGCCGCGAACTCTACCTGGCCCGCAGCGCGGTGAACCAGGTGGCCAATGCCATCGGCGATCGGGCGCAGGAGCGCGAGCATATCCTCGATGACATCACCGACATGAGCGCGCGCCTGGTCAGCGACGAGGCCACCAAGGAGGAACGCGTCACCCTGCTGGCCGATATAGCCCGGCTCAAGGGACGCCACACGGAACTGGGCATGGAGATAGAGGATCTGGAGCACGAACTGGCGCTGCGCGAGGCGGAGTACCAGGAGGTGCGGGCGCATTCGCCTTATCAATAGGGAATGACTCGGGCCCGGGGACGTGGCGAGCTGTGTGGCTTATCAGGGTTATGTCGAAAGCATGAATTGTTCCGGGTCGCCCAGAATCGTCTTTAGCCGATGCACGAACTCCACGGCGTCTGCGCCGTCATTGAGGCGGTGGTCGTAGGCCAGATCTATGGGAAGCATCAAACGGGGCAGGATATCGTAATCGTCCAGCGTGCCCTGTACCGTTGGCTGTAGTTGCGCCTTGCCCAGCCCCAGGATGGCGGCTTCCGGGTAGTTGATGATGGGATCGAATCCCGTGCCGCCGAGGGGCCCCGGGTTGGTCAGGGTAAAGGTGCTGCCATTCAGGTCGTCTTGGGAGACGTCCCCCGCTCGGGTCCGTTCCGCCAGCTCGGTCAGTGTGACGGCGATCTCGGCCAGGCTCTTGCGTTCCGCGTCCCGCACCACCGGCACCAACAGGCCGCGGTCGGTCTGCACGGCGACGCCGATGTGGTAGTAGTCTTTGAGTATGATCTCGTCGCGCTCGGTATCCAGGCTGGCATTGAATCGGGGAAACTCCCGCAGTAACGCTGCGACCGCCTTGATGACCATGGATGTCAGGGTGAGCTTGCCGCCCCGCTTCTCCACCGCACCCTTGTGCTGCTGGCGGAACTGTTCCAGCTCCGTAATATCGGCCACGTCATGATGGGAGGCGTGGGGAATCTGCGCCCAGGCCCGCGTCACCTGACGTGCCGTGGCACGCCGTATTGAACGCAGTTTTTCACGCCGAACCGGTCCCCATTGTTCGAAGTCGGGCAGCTCCGGAGCCTCGCGGCGCGCGGCCGTCCCGGTCTCCTTACTCCCGGCGAACGCCTGGACGTCTTCGGTGGTGATCCGCCCCCTGGGTCCACTGGCTTTCACCTGGCGCAGGTCCACATCCAGTTCCCGGGCGGCGCGACGTGCAGCCGGGGAAGCGGGCACGGGGCGCTCATATAGCGACTCGGCTGCTGTTTTCTCAGGCTGCGATTCCTTTTCCACAGGTTTTGCTGCTGCCTCTTCTTTTTCCTCCTCTTTTTCCTCCTCTTTTTCCTCCTCTTTTTCCTCCTCTTTTTCCTCCTCTTTTTCCTCCTCTTTTTCCTCCTCTTTTTTCTCCTCTTTTTTCTCCTCTTTTTCCTCCTCTTTTTTCTCCTCTTCCTTCTCCTCTTCCTTCTTCTCTTCCTTCTTCTCTTCCTCTTTCGCCTCCTGTTTCTCCTCCTTCTCTGATTCTTCCTTCTCAGCTTCCGGTTCCGCTTTATCCGGCTCGGATTCGCCGCCTGCAGGCTTGGGTGTTTCTTCCGATTTGCTTTCGCCCTGCTCGCGATAGGTCAGGAGCACGTCGCCGACCCGCACCGTATCACCTTCCTCGACGCGGATATCTTCGATGGTGCCGTCGAAGGGAGCCGGGACATCAATCGTTGCCTTATCGCTCTCCACGGCCACAAGGTCGTCACCGTCCTCAACCGTATCGCCGGAGGCCACGTATAGTTTGATGATCTCTACTTCGTGAATGCCCTCTCCCGGGTCCTGCAATCGAAACTCTTGAGCCATAAGAATATGCTCCTTTCCGTGTATTCATTGCGCTAAGTGTTCAGCGCGCGGCGGCATCCCTTGAGGATGCGCTCAACACTGGGTAAATAGGCTTGCTCTCGCGCAAAGTAGGGTACGTGGACATCGTATCCGGTTATCCGCTCTACCGGCGCCTCGAGGTAGTAGAAAGACTTCTCCACCAGGCGGGCGATGATCTCGGCGGCAGGACCAAAGCTGCGGTGGGCCTCATGTACCACCACCACTCGGCCGGTACGCCGGACCGACTCGGTGAAGCGGCTGTCGTCGAGTGGTGAGAGGCTTATCAGGTCGATGACTTCAGCCTCCGCACCGTCTTCTTCCGCCAGCTTTTTCGCGGTTTCCAGAGCCCGATGCAACATGGCGCCGTAGGCCACCAAGGTCAGGTCCTTGCCTTCCCGGACGATGCGGGACTCGCCGATGGGCAGTGTTTCTTCCTCTTCGGGGACTTCCTCGCGAAACGCCCGGTATAACGCCTTGTGTTCGAAGAAGATGACCGGATCCGGATCGCGGATAGCACTGATCAGCAGTGCGCGGGCATTGCGCGGTCCGGAGGGAATGACCATCTTCAGGCCCGGCTGGTGGGCATAGAAGATTTCCTTGCTTTCGGAGTGATGTTCCAACGCATGTACACCCGCGCCAAACGGCATGCGCAATACCATTGGCACATGGAAGCGTCCGCGGGAGCGCCAACGTAGTCGCGAGGCGTGGGCTTCGATCTGGTTGAAGGCCAGGTAACTGAAACCTGAAAACTGCATCTCGCAGACCGGTTTGAGCCCGCATATGGCCATGCCGATTGACATCCCGGCGATGCCCGCTTCGGCCACCGGAGTATCGAGCACGCGCCTTTCGCCGAAGCGATCCAGCAACCCTTCGGTAATGCGGAACACGCCGCCGTTCACTCCCACGTCTTCGCCGAGCACGACAATGTCGTCGTCCCCTTCCATGGCCTGTCGCAGGGCAAGGTTCAGTGCTTCGCTCATCGTCAGTTCAGCCATTATCCTTCCCCCTGACGAATCCCTCGCGCTGCTCTTCCAGATAGGGTGGCTGCTCGGCGTAGAGATGATCAAAGATGGCGGAAGCATCGCTCAACTTTTCCATCTGCTCTTCCGCGTCCTTCCAGGCCTGTCGCACGGTCTGCTCGATCTCTTTCTCCTCCTGTTCTATGTCCTCGTCCGTCAGCAGTTTTTTGCGTTTCAGGTATTTCTGCAGACGCTCGATGGGATCCCGCCTGGCCCACTTCTCCACTTCTTCCTCGTCCCGGTAACGGCCTGGATCGTCGGCCGTGGTATGTACCTCCATGCGATAGGTCACACACTCGATCAGCGTGGGCCCCTCACCTTTCCTGGCCCGCTGCACGGCCTCCCGCGCGGCGCAATAGACAGCCAGGATGTCGTTGCCGTCCACCTGGATTCCCGGCATGCCGTAGGCGATGGCTTTCTGTGCGATGGTTTCAGATCGTGTTTGGCGTTCGCGGGGAACCGAAATTGCCCAGTGATTGTTCTGGCACACGAATATAGTGGGCGTGTCGAACAGCGCCGCCAGGTTCAGGGCCTCGTGGAAGGCCCCTTCGGAGGTAGCGCCGTCACCAAAGAAAGTGAGCGCCACCCGTTTGCTGTCGCGATAGCGACAGCCATAGGCGATGCCCACCGCGTGGGGAATCTGTGAGCCGACGGGAATCGCAATGGGCAGGTCGTTCTGGTCGTCCGGTATCCGGCCACCCTCGTTGTAACCCGCATTGTAGAGAAGCAGGCCGCTCAACGGAGCGCCGCGCCATATGGCAGCCGCGGTTTCGCGGAACGCCGGCACCATCCAGTCGTCCTTGTCGGCAGCCGCAACAGCCCCGATCTGGGAAGCTTCCTGGCCTTTGACCGGCGCAAAGGTTCCAATCCGCCCCTGGCGTTGCAGCTTGAGCATGTACTCGTCGAAGCGACGGCTGAGAAGCATTTTACGATGGAAGTCGAGCAGCTGCTCCCTGGAGAGATCCGGGTCCAGTCCCGCATCGGCCTCGCCGGATTCGTCCAGAATGGAGAGGTATTCGAGGCGATACTTCAGACCAATCTTTACACGGGGCATGAAAGTCTCCTTTGCTGGCGGCTCTTGTTGTGGTGACGCAAAAAGGGACTGCGGAAACGCGCCGTAGGTATCTAAATACTAATAAAGAAAAGTGCAGTGTGCCGGGTGGCTGCACGGGGAGGGGCGGGCCAGTGGCACCAGAATATGGATGTGAAGACTTGGAGCACGAGCTGGCGTTGCGCGAGGTGGAGTACCAGGGGTGCAGGCGCGTTTGCCCTACCAGTAGGAAGAGACTCGGGACTCGAAATGATTGTACATCGTAGGATGGGCAAAGCGCAGCGTGCCCATCAACAGGTGATGGGCAAAGCGCAGCGTGCCCATCAACAGGTGATGGGCACGTCGCTGCGCTCCTTTGCCCATCCTACCGGCTACACAGGCTATTTAAGGATTCCGTTGGCTACCGCGCCCTGCAGTCTCTCTTCTATCACTCGCCACAGTTCGTGACTGCCGTCGTCGATACGGCAATTGACCGCGAAGACTTGCTCTTTCGAAATTTTGTTTTCCTGCCACGCGTGCCCTCCGCCATGCAGGTTGTGCAGCAGCGGCGGCACCCGGTCTATGGCGCGGGCATAGCGGGATTCCGCCGTCTCGCCGGCCTCGAATTCGCACCAGAGATCGAAAAATTCCTCGCCCCTGCCTCCCGGCAGCATCGCGAGTACCCGCTTCACGCCCGCCGCCTCCGCTTCTTTCTGCGCCGCGGTTTCACTGGCGTAGACGATCCTGTCGCCGGCATCTATCTCGCCCAGGTCGTGGATCAGCAGCATGCGGATAACGCGATCAACGTCCACCGGCTCGTTCGCGTAATCCTTCAGCATCAGCGCCGCCAGGCATACATGCCAGCTGTGCTCGGCGGAGTTCTCGCGCCGCTCAAGACCTACCGGCCTTGTCTTGCGCAACACCGATTTCAGCTTCTCGACCTCGACGATAAATTGCAGTATCTGCTCGATTTCTTTCATCATTCCCATTTCTTTACCGATTACCCCAGTGCCAGACCCTAGGGGCGAACCGTGTGCTCGCCCTGGCCGCTATCGGCATCACTCCGACTGAGGCTGCGGTACGGCGACATCGAGCTTTTCCGCCCAGGGCTTCAGGTCCTGCATAATCGTCGGATACAGCTCGACGCCCTCGCGCAACTGCTTTGCGCGCGATGCCCAGGCGCGCTGGCCCGGTACCCGCACAGGCCCATCACCGTCACTGCGGCTGTTTTCCCACAGGCCGCACAGCGCCGCCGTCTGGCGCAGGAAGTCCGCGCGCGGACCGAAGGCCTGCGGATCGATAATCTGCAGGAAAACCGAATTGGCTTCGTCGTCAGTCTTCGCCGCTGCATCGGCGCGGCCATAGCCGCTCAGTGCCATGGACAGTACTTCCAGCATCGCGGACAGGGCCGCGCCCTTGTAGCCGTGCTCGGCACCGCCCACCGGCAGGATGCTGCCACCCTTCTCGAACGCGGCTGGGTCGTCGGAGAGGTTGCCGTCACTGTCCTTCAGGCATTTTGTCGGCATTTTTTTGCCCTCGCGCTGCGCCCTCGTCACATACCCGCCGGCGGTCACCGACATGCTGATATCGAAGAGCAGCGGGTAGTCGCCGGCGGGGGCGGCGAAGGCGAGCGGATTGGCGGAGAAGAGCGGATCCCGGCTGCCCTGGGGCGATACAGTGTTTTCCGCCGGCGTGGAGCAGGTCAGTATCGCCACATAGCCGGCCTCGACAATCGGCGGCAGGTAGGCGGCCAGGCAGGCGATATGCTGGCTGCGGCGTATCGTGGCGGTGACGACGCCCTGCTCCGGAAGCCGCTGCAGCGCTTCCTCTATCGCCCGGGTCAGCACCCAGGGGCCGGGCAGGAAATCCGCATCCCAGTTGAAGCAGTTGCCGCGATCCGCCAGTACCACAGGCTCGCCGTCGCGGCGGGATTCGCCATCCAGCAGCCAGCGCAGGTTGCTCGCCACCCGGTTCATGCCGTGGGTGGTAAAGCCCAGCAGGTCTGCCTGCAGAAAGACCTTCGCCATTACCCCGGCTCTCTCCGCAGCCAGGCCGGCGCGTTGGAACAGTTCGCCGGCAAAAATCTGCAGTTCGGTTGCGTTGTAGCGCACAGACATAAAAGCTCCTGTTGGCTGTCTCTACCAATAAACTATGGCCGTAGGGTGCGCCGTGGCAGAAAATGCAGGAGCATTTTCTGCCACGGCGCACCCTACGGCTATTTGGGCGAACACAAGGTTCGCCCCCTACACATCAACTATCTACCGCTACTCGCGCACCTTGCCGCGCAGCGACTTCACCTGTCCTCGGTGTGTCTTGCTTTTCAGGCGCCGCTCCCTGGCCACCTTGCCGGGCTTGGTGGGAATGCGCTTCTTTTGCCGCCTGGTGGCCTTTTCCAGCAGCGCGGCCAGGCGCTGCAGCGCATCCTCGCGATTCTTCTCCCGGGTGCGGAAACGCTGCGCCTTGATCACCACGACACCCTCGCCGGAGATGCGGCTGTCGCGCAATTTCAGCAGGCGCTGCTTGATGTCATCAGGCAGCGAGGAGGCGCGGATATCAAAACGCAGGTGAATCGCGCTGGACACCTTGTTGACATTCTGGCCACCGGCCCCCTGGGCGCGCACTGCGGTCATTTCGATTTCCGCCAGCGGAATCGCCAGGCTCTTAGAAATTTTCAGCATGAACAGCTGCCTCGTTATTTGTCAACTGCCTATACAATGGCTTTTACTATGCTGAATCCGACGGGCGCACATTTTAACCTGCGTCGACCCGATACTGGTTGGAAACTCCGCGATGAACACCCACAACGACAAAGGCCACTTCAATCCCCCGGTATTCTACACGGCGACCGGGGCACTGCTGTTGCTGGTGGCCTATGCGGTGTTCTTCCCCGACGATGCCACCGCGCGCTTCAAGGCGCTGCAGTCGGGCATCGTCACCAATATGAGCTGGTACTACGTGCTGGTGGTGGCGATCATCCTGATCAGCGTAGTCGTTATCGGTGTCTCGCGATTCGGCGAAATCAAGCTGGGGCCCGAACACGCCGAACCCGATTACGACTACGGCTCCTGGTTCGCGATGCTGTTTTCCGCCGGCATGGGCATAGGCCTGCTGTTTTTCGGCGTCGCCGAGCCGGTGATGCACTACCTGAACCCACCGGTGGGCGAAACGGGGACAGTGGCCGCGGCGCGCCAGGCGATGGTGCTGACCTTTTTCCACTGGGGCCTGCACGCCTGGGCCATCTATGCGATAGTCGCGCTGATCCTGGCCTATTTCAGCTACCGCCACAAGCTGCCGCTGACCCTGCGCTCGGCCCTCTACCCGATGATCGGCGAGCGCATCTACGGCCCTATCGGTCACGCGGTGGATGTCTTCGCGATAGTCGGCACCGTCTGCGGGGTGGCCACGACCCTGGGCTACGGCGTGCTGCAGATCAACTCCGGCCTCAATCACCTGTTCGGATTGCCGGTGGGCCAGGGCGTGCAGGTGGTGCTGATCGTCGTGACCACGATTCTCGCCACCATTTCCGTGGTCATGGGCCTGGATGTGGGCATCAAGCGGCTGTCGCAGCTGAATATGGGCCTGGCGGGGCTGCTGATGTTGATGGTGCTGCTGTTCGGCAGCACCGTCTACCTGCTGCAGGCGTTTGTGCAGAACTTCGGCAGCTACCTGTCGGTGCTGGTCAGCAAGACCTTCAACCTCTACGCCTATGAGCCCACCGACTGGCTGGGTGGCTGGACCATTCTCTACTGGGGCTGGTGGATGTCCTGGTCGCCGTTTGTGGGCCTGTTTATCGCGCGCATCTCCCGCGGGCGCACCATTCGCGAATTCGTCGTCGGCGCCATGCTGGTGCCCGCAGGCGTGACCCTGCTGTGGATGACTTTTTTCGGCAACTCCGCGATTCACATGATCCTGAACGAGGGGCTCACCTCCCTGGGCGAAGTGGTGAGCGAAGACCAGTCACTGGCGCTGTTCCAGTTCCTTGAGCAATTCCCGCTGTCGGGCCTCTTCTCGTTTATTGCCGTGGTCATGGTGGTGGTCTTCTTCGTGACCTCGGCGGATTCCGGGGCCCTGGTGGTGAACATGCTCGCCTCCCACGGCCGCGACGACACGCCCCGGTGGCAGCAGGTCTTCTGGTGCACACTGATCGGCGTGGTGGCCATATCGCTGCTGCTGGCCGGCGGCCTGGCCTCGCTGCAGACGGCGGTGATCGCCAGCGCCCTGCCCTTCTCGCTGATACTGCTCACCGCCATCTATGGGCTCATCTCGGCCCTGCGCACCGATACCGTCAAGCGGGAGGCGCAGACTGCGCCGGTAGCGCCGATCACTGCGCGCAATCCGGTAAGCTGGCAGCGGCGGCTCAAAAACCTGATCCAGCTGCCGTCGCTGGAGGAGGTGCGGGAATATATCCGCGATATAGGTGAGCCCGCACTCAGGGAGTTCGCCGGGGAAATGGAGAAAAACGGCTACTCGGTAAAGATCTCCCACGGCGAGAACAGTTACGTTTACCTGCAGGTTTTCCAGGGTGACGAGGTGGACTTCCTCTACGGCATTCACCCCAAGGCACACCTGAAGCCCAGTGCCCTGAGGCCGGAGCATATGAACCTGTCCGAGCAGGAACTGGATGACACTACAGACGACGGCTCAGAGGACAAGTACTTCCGCGCGGAAGTGCACCTGCAGGAGGGCGGCCAGGACTACGACGTGATGGGCTGGACCAGTGACCAGCTGCTGACGGATATCCTCGCCCAGTACGAGCGACACCTGCAGTTTCTGCATACGCTGCGCTGACAGGTCGCCATCACACCGGCAGAATAGCGCTTTTCCAAAAAGGACTCTGCCATGGCCCTGTTACAGACCCCGCGACTGACCCTGAGCGAATTCACCGAGGAAGATGCCCCGCTGATAGTCGCGGTGCTGACCGATCCCGACTTCTTGAGCAACGTGGGCGACCGCGGCGTGCGCACCGAGGACGACGCCCGCCGCTACATCGTCGACGGTCCCATGGCCATGTACCGCCAGCACAAATTCGGCCTCTACAAGGTGGAACTGAAGGACGGCACCCCCATAGGCACCTGCGGCCTGATCAGGCGCGACGGCTTGGACGATGTGGATATCGGCTTCACCCTGCTGCCGGACTACCGCAACCAGGGTTACGCGCTGGAAGCAGCGCAGGCGGTGATGCAATACGGCCGCGAGGAAATAGGCCTGAAACGCATAGTCGCCATAGCCCTGCCGGACAACACGCCCTCGGTACGCCTGCTGGAGAAGCTCGGCATGCGGGCGGAGAGGACAATCAATCTACCGGGAGATGACGACGAGCTGCTGCTGATGGCCTGGGAGGCCGCCAACTGACGCGGGCTCCAGCAAAGCCCCGAAGCGGATAAAAAGAAAAAAGGCGAGCACTCCTGAGGGAACCCGAGTGTCTCGCCAAGGTTGGTGGGGTGTTTTCAGTCAGCGGTCAGTGCGCGCTGGCCTCGCCGGCCCCTTTCGGGAAGCGGATATGGGCCACCATCTCCTGCACATCTTTCGGTGCTTCGGAGGTGAAGCGCGCTACTCCTATCGCCACGGCGAAATTCAGCAGCATACCCAGGGTGCCGATACCCTCCGGTGAGATACCGAACCACCAGTTGTCCGGAGTGTTCGCGGCCGGGTCGATGAACTTGAAGTAGATGATATAGGCCGCGGTGAAGGTGATGCCGGAAACCATGCCCGCAATCGCCCCCTCCTTGTTCATGCGCTTGCTGAAGATGCCGAGGATGATGGCCGGGAAGAAGGACGACGCGGCCAGCCCGAAGGCAAAGGCCACCACCTGGGCGACAAAACCCGGTGGGTTGATACCCAGATAGCCGGCGATACAGATGGCCACCGCCGAGGCTATGCGCGCGTAGCGCAGTTCCTGCCTGTCGGTGATCTGCGGCATCAGGTTGCGTTTCAGCAGATCGTGGGAAATGGAGGTCGAGATCACCAGCAGCAAGCCCGCCGAGGTGGACAGGGCCGCGGCGATACCGCCGGCCGCCACCAGCGCGATCACCCAGGCCGGCAGGTCGGCGATTTCCGGGTTCGCCAGCACCATGATGTCGCGGTCGATACTCATCTCGTTGCGCTCGTCGCCGGCGTAGAACATCCTGCCGTCGCCGTTCTTGTCCTCCCAGGAGATCAGGCCGGTGCTCTCCCAGTTGTCTATCCAGCTGGGCGCCTCTTCGCGGAGGGTACCCTGGGCATCCGGACCGTTGATGGTGTCGATCATGTTCACCCGCGCAAAAGTCGCGATGGCCGGTGCGGTGGTATAGAGCAGTGCGATAAACAGCAGTGCCCAACCGGCGGACTTGCGCGCATCCCGCACCCTGGGCACGGTGAAGAAGCGCACTATCACGTGCGGCAGGCCAGCGGTGCCCACCATCAGCGCGGCAGTGATAAAGAAGACGTCGATGGTGCTCTTGGTGCCCGAGGTGTACTCGGCGAAGCCGAGTTCCGTGGAGAGGCCATCGAGCTTGTCCAGCAGGTAGGTACCGGAGCCGTCGTTCAGCTCAGAACCGAAGCCGATCTGCGGAATCACATGGCCGGTCATCATGATGGAAATAAAGATGGCCGGCACCAGGTAGGCGCAGATGAGCACGCAGTACTGGGCCACCTGGGTATAAGTGATACCCTTCATGCCGCCGAGCACCGCGTAGAAGAAGACGATCGCCATACCGATGATCACGCCGGTGGTGATGTCCACCTCCAGGAAACGCGAGAAGACCACGCCGACACCGCGCATCTGCCCCGCCACATAGGTAAAGCAGACAAACACCGCGCAGATCACCGCCACGGTGCGCGCGGTATTCGAGTAGTAGCGGTCGCCGATAAAGGCCGGTACCGTGAACTTGCCGAACTTGCGCAGGTAGGGCGCCAGGCAAAGCGCCAGCAGCACATAGCCGCCGGTCCAGCCCATCAGGTAGACGGCGCCGTCGTAGCCCATAAAGGAAATCAGTCCGGCCATGGAGATAAAGGAGGCCGCCGACATCCAGTCCGCCGCCGTGGCCATGCCGTTGGCCACCGGGTTGACGCCGCCGCCGGCGACATAGAAATCGTGGGTGGATCCGGCCCGGGCCCAGATGGCGATACCGATATAGAGCGCAAAGGTGGCTCCGACAATCAGGAATGTGAGGGTTTGGATATCCATGGTCTGCTCCTACTGGCCGAACTCTTCTTCGAGTGCTTCTTCAAACTCTTCCGGTTCTTCGTGGTCTTCGTGTACATCATATTTGCGGTCCAGCTGATTCATCTTGTGCACATAAACGACGATCAGTGCCAGGAACACATAGATGGAGCCCTGCTGGGCAAACCAGAAACCGAGCTTGAAACCGCCGAGGCGGATCGTGTTCAGCTCGTCGACCAGAAGGACGCCGCAGCCGAAGGAAACCGCGAACCATATGACCAGCAGGCTGAGCATCAGGCGCAGGTTCTCCTTCCAGTAAGCATCCGCGTGTTGTTCACTTTCAAAACTCATCTTTTTCTCCCAAGTTATTATCAAGAGTTATTGTCAATTTACCGGAAACTATTTTCTCCTTGTAGGAACGGCGGGGCGACCGTCCGCCGTTCCTACAAGGGAGGGCATCATCAGAAAACATACTTTACCGAAAACTGCAGCCGCTGCAGCTCTCCCTCATCGTCGGCAAGCGTACCGCTGCCATTCTCTACCTCCTTGCTGGCGAGAATATACTCGCCACCCAGGGTCATTTTCGGAATCGGCGAGTAGAGCAGGTTCAGATGCAGGCTCCGATAGGCGGAAGGGGTGGTATCGGAAACCGACTCCGGGTTGTCGGCCTCGGAAGCCGAAAGCACCAGGTTGCTGCGCCACTCGTCGTTCCAGAAGTGGCGCAGGGCAACATAGCCCCCGGTCTGGTCGATCAACTCAATACCACCGTCCGCCTCGATAATACCGGCACGGAAGCCGTTGAGGCCCATATAGCGGCCCAGCGCGTTGCCGGAACTCAGCATAAAGCGGATATCGTCGCGGCCGAACTGGTATTTTCCCGATACACTGATCGCGTGGCCGCGCATAGACTCGTTACCAGTGCCGCTGTCGTAGGCCAACTCACGGCTCATCGACGCCACCGAATAACTGAAATCGCCGGCGCTGTTGTTGTAGCGCAGCACCAGGTCCGGCGCACTGCTGTCGTCATAGGGGTTTTCCGAGCCGTTATAGAGTGTCGTGGCAGGGTTTTCCGCGGCCAGCTGCAGGCTGCCGCCGCCGATCCTGCGCGTATAGCGCAGCTGCGGCTGGCGCTCGAAAATGGTGCCCACCGGGCCGACGAAATCCATACCCTCCGGCAGTGCGCCCACATTGAAGAAGGTTGACCAGGTCTGGCCGGCAAGCAGGCTGTTGCGCTCGTCCATCTGCCAGTCCACATAGGCGTGGCGCAGGCGCTGGGCGTAGGAGTTGCTGATGCGCTCGTCGCCCTGGCCGCTGGCCATGGCATCGATTTCCAGGTGGGTGTTCACCTGGCCGCCGGCGACCGCGGCGCGGCTCTTGATCCACAACCGCGACGACTTGGCGTGGGAGTGGAATCTGGTATCGCCACCCTCACCGCCGACGGGTATCGTGGAGGCCACCAGGAAGTCCTCGCCGATCCCGGCGGTGGCCGAGCTGCCGTCGGAGTAGCCGCTGAACTGGCTGTCGAGCTTCATGAAGCCGCCGATCTCTATCTGCGTGCCCTGCGGTTGCCGGGGCGGCTCCGGATTCTCCACCTCGGTACGGCGCTGCTGCTCCGCCTCGGCGGCGAGCCTGTCGACCTGCGCCTGCAGCTCTTCAATGCGCAGTTGAAGCTTTTCGGTGCTGGTCTGCGCGGCGGCGACCAGTGGAACCAGGTTGATCATCATCGCTGAAACGAGGCCCGCCGTGATGCGGGCAGGTTTTATTTTTATGAACGACATAAGCTCCCTCCGAGCGCAGTTTGTCGAATTACTGCCTTGTCGCCGACGATGAAAACGCTTTGCCCCCCGTTTGGGTATTAACCATTGGTCTAAACCGGCCCCGGTTTCGACCAAAGTCCAAGCCCCTTCCCTCTTTCCCTCTTTCCCTCTTTCCCTCTTTCCCTCTTTCCCTCTATCCCTCTATCCCTCCATCCCCCGCTTTCGACTTATGTCTAATACGCGGCGCTGCGGCGGGCATGCAGAATGGGGGAAACAGAAAACAGCCAAGATGATGAGGTCCACCGTGTCCGAGGAAACTGTTTATCCCGTCCCCCAGGCCTATGCGGAAAAGTCACTGCTGGACGGAGCCGGGTATTTGGAACGCTACAACCGCTCCATCGAAGACAGCGAGGGCTTCTGGCGCGAACAGGGCCAGCGGCTCGACTGGATAAAGCCCTACAGCCAGGTGAAGGACGTCTCATTCGCGAAAGACGACCTGCACATCCGCTGGTATGCCGACGGCACCCTCAACGTCGCCGCCAACTGCCTCGACCGCCACCTGGCCGAGCACGGCGACAGCACCGCCATCCTGCGGGTAGGCGACGAGCCCGGTGTGTCCCGCGAGATCAGCTACTGCGAACTGCACGCGGATGTCTGCCGCTTCGCCAACGGCCTCAAGTCCCTCGGCGTGCGGAAAGGCGATGTGGTCACCATCTACATGCCTATGATCCCGGAAGCGGCCGTGGCCATGCTGGCCTGTGCGCGCATCGGTGCCGTGCACTCGGTGGTCTTCGCCGGTTTCTCGCCGGAGGCGCTGGCGGGGCGTATGGACGACGGCAGGTCCCGCATCGTGGTCACCGCCAACACCGGCGTGCGCGGGGGCAAACCAGTGGTGCTGAAAGAGAACGTCGACAAGGCGGTGGCGCTGTGTCGCGAGACCACTGTGGACAAGGTGGTGGTGGTCGATTACACCAGCGACAAGGTGCCCTGGAACCCGCAGCGCGACTGCGACTACAGCGAGCTGGTGGCCGGGCAGAGCGGCGACTGCCCGGCGGAGGAAATGAACGCGGAGGACCCGCTGTTCATCCTCTACACCTCCGGCTCCACCGGCAAACCCAAGGGCGTACTGCACACCGGCGGCGGCTACCTGACCTACGCCTCCCTGACCCACGAGTACGTGTTCGACTACCGGCGCGGCGAGCGCTACTGGTGTGCGGCGGATATCGGCTGGGTTACCGGTCACTCCTATATCATCTACGGCCCGCTGGCGAATGGCGCCACCACGGTGATGTACGAGGGGGTGCCCAACTACCCGGACGTGACCCGCGTGGCCCAGATTATCGACGACCACCGGATCAATATCCTCTACATAGCACCGACGGCCATCCGCGCACTGATGGCCGAGGGCGGCAGGCCGGTGGCCGGCGCAGACCTCTCCAGCCTGCGCCTGCTCGGCACCGTGGGCGAACCGATCAACCCCGAGGCGTGGAAGTGGTACCACCGCACCTTCGGCCGCAGCCAGTGCCCCATCGTCGACACTTGGTGGCAGACCGAAACCGGGGCCGCCATGCTGACGCCGCTGCCCGGCGCCACCGACCTGAAACCCGGCTCCGCCACCCGCCCCTTCTTCGGCGTGCGGCCGGCGCTGGTGGACAACGAGGGAAAGATCCTCGAGGGCACTGCGGAGGGCAACCTGGTCATCCTCGACAGCTGGCCCGGCCAGGCACGCACGATATTCGGCGACCACCAGCGCTTTATCGACACCTACTTCAGCACCTTCAACGACATGTACTTCAGCGGTGACGGCGCGCGCCGCGATGCAGACGGCTACTACTGGATCACCGGGCGCGTGGATGACGTACTCAATGTTTCCGGCCACCGCATGGGCACCGCCGAGCTGGAGAGCGCGCTGGTGGCCCACGAAGCGGTGGCCGAGGCGGCCGTGGTCGGCTACCCGCACGACCTGAAGGGCCAGGGAATTTATATCTACGTGACCCTGAACAGCGGTGTCGAGCCCAGCGAGGAGATACGCCTGCAGCTCCGTAACTGGCTGCGCACCGAGATAGGCCCCATCGCCACCCCGGATGTGATCCAGTGGGCGCCAGGCCTGCCGAAGACCCGCTCCGGCAAGATCATGCGGCGCATACTGCGCAAGATCGCCGCCGACGAGTGCGACCAGTTGGGGGATATCTCCACCCTGGCGGACCCGTCGGTGGTGCAGCAGTTGATCGATGGGCGCGCGGCGCTGGCCGAAACGACATAACCGGGACTCGGGACTCGGGACTGGAATATTACTCCTGTAGGAGCGGCCCATGGCCGCGATCGGAGTCCGGTGTAACCGGCGAGATCGATCGCGGCCATGGGCCGCTCCTACAACAACAGAAGACGATAGTTATAAATAATAAGAAAGCGACGATTCCTGAACGTACACTTAGAAAAACATAATCCGTGTACGCACCTGCCCTTCCCGAAGGGCCTATTGATGATGAGGGAGCGATGGGTATGCACTCGAATACCAATAATGCAGTGCAAAAATTCATTATCGCCGACGACCACCCCCTGTTCCGCAGCGCCCTGCGCCAGTCCATTGTGCAGGCATTTCCCGACGCCGAGCTGTACGAGGCGGAGGATATGGAAAGCCTGCAGCGCTCTGCGGCCGAACACGGCGACTGCGACCTCCTGCTGCTGGACCTGCATATGCCCGGCGCACGCGGTTTCAGCGGCCTGATTTTCCTCAGCGGCCAGTACCCGGAACTGCCGGTGATGGTGGTATCCGCCAACGAGAAGCCGGAGGTCATGTGCCGCGCCATCGACTACGGCGCCTGCGGTTTCCTGCCCAAATCGGCGCCGGTGGAGACGATCGGGGAGGCGCTGCAGCGGGCACTGGCGGGAGAGATCTGGCTGCCCGAGGGCGCGGCCGCCCGGTGCGCGGCGGAATCCTCCGAGATGGCGGTGGCCGATGTGGTGGCCTCGCTGACGCCGCAGCAGTTCCGCGTCGCCACCATGCTCGCCGAGGGGCTGCTGAACAAGCAGATCGCCTACGAGATGAATGTCACCGAGGCCACGGTCAAGGCACATCTGACGGCGCTATTCCGCAAACTGGATGTCAATTCCCGCACCCAGGCGGTGCTGGCCCTGGCCAGCCTGGATGTGGAGCCGCCGGGACAGTTCACCCCGCCGCCGAAGCACTCGCCAGCCATGGCTTGATGGGATATTGCCTGTAGGATGGGGACTCTCGCAGGGTGCGCCGTGCGCACCGCTCGGCCAATGGTGCGCACGGCGCACCTTACACTGACCGCCAGCCACTAACCACTCTCCCCCACCGGCTGCCGCCTGGCCAGGCGCCGCACCAGGTTGCGCAGCGCCGCCGGTTTTACCGGCTTGGAGAGATAGAAATAACCACGGCTGGCGGCGGCGTCGCGCACCTGTTCGGAGATATCCGCGCTTACCAGTATGCCCGGCAGCGGCTGCCCCCAGTGCTCACCCAGTCCATCCAGCGCGCCTATGCCCGTCTCGTTGCGATCCAGGTGGTAGTCGACGATGACCAGCTGTGGCGGCTGTGCGCCGGGCCAGTCGGCCAGCGCCTGTTGCAGCGAGCGCACCGCGGTCACCCGGCAGCCCCAGCCGGAGAGCAGGCTCAGCATGCCGCGCAGTATCGATTCCTCGTTGTCGATACACAGCACCCGGGTGCCGGACAGGTCGGCGCCGGCGACCTGCGGCTGCGGCGCCGCCGGCCGCGCCGGTTCCGCCACCCCCAGAGGTGCGCGGATGGAGAACAGGGCACCGCGGCCCGGCACCGACTGCACCCCTATCGGGTGCTGGAGCAGGTCCGCGCTGCGCTTGGCGATCGCCAGCCCCAGCCCCAGCCCCTTGTCCGCGGGCCTGTCCGCGGAGGAAGAGCCCTCAGCGAAACAGCGTCCAGCGGGAGATAGACGCACGAACTCCTCGAATATCCGCGCCTGGGCCTCGGGCGCTATGCCGGGACCCGTATCCCACACCTGGATTTCCAGCTCGCGCCCGCGCCGGCGCGCGCCGACCAGCACCCTTCCGCGGGCGGTGTAGTGCAGCGCATTGCTGAGGAAATTCTGCAGTATGCGCCGCAGCAGGTGCCTGTCGCTGTAGACCCAGGCGGACGAGCGCGCGTAGCGCAGCTGCAGGCCGCGGCTGGCGGCAATGGCCTGGCACTCGACGGTGAGACCGTCGAGCAGCTCGCCGATTGGGAAGTGCTCGCGCCGCGGGGTCAGGTTGCCGGCATCCAGGCGGCTGATCTCGCGCAGGGCGCCGATCAGCTGCTCGGCGGAATTCAGCGCGCTGTCGATATGGCCGATATCCTCCACCGTTTCCTCCCAGGCGCTGCGCTCCGCCTTCTGCTGCGCCGAGGCGATAAACAGGCGCGCGGCATTGATCGGCTGCAGCAGGTCGTGGCTGGTATGGGCGAGGAAGCGGGTCTTGGCCGCGTGCAGTTCGCGCATCTGCGCCTCCACCTCGGCGCGGCGGCGGTTCTCCGCCTGCAGGGCCTCGTTGCTGGCCCGCAGTTCCGCGGTGCGCTGCTCCACCCGCTGTTCCAGGGTGCGCCGGTTCTCCTCCAGTGCGTCCACCGCGGCGCGGTAGTCGCTGATGTCGGTAAAGGTGGTCACGAAACCGCCGCCGGGCATGGGCGTGCCGCGCACTTCGACGATGGTGCCGTTCGGCAGGCGGCGCTCGAAGCGATGGGCGCTGCCGTGGCGCAGCAGTTGCAGGCGTCGCTCTATCTCCGCCTCTATATCCACGCCCTCGCCGTAGAGGCCCCGCTCGGCGTTGTGGCGGTAGAGTTTCTCCACCGGGCAGCCGATATACAGCAGCCGCTCCGGGTAGTCGAACAGCTCGATATAGTGCCGGTTCCAGGCCACCAGGCGCAGGTCCGCGTCCACCACGCTGATGCCCTGGCCAACCGTCTCCACCGTGGTCTGCAGCAGCTCTTGGGAAAAGCGCAGCTTCTGCGAGGTGCCGTCCACCAGCCGCGCTATATCCTCCAACTGGAAGGGGCGGTTGGCCCGCAGAAGGTCCATCACCTGGTGGGCGGTGGCGGAGCCGACGATGCCGGCGAGAATGCTCTCCGCCTCGGCCACCGCAAAGCGCGGCGCCCCGTCGTCCGCCAGCAGTCGCTGGCCGCTGCGCTGTTCGAAGCCGCTCCAGATCTGTTGCAGGCGTTTACGGCCGACGAAAGGCTGCATCAGGCTCTTCAACTGGCCCACGCCGATGGCCGTCTGCTCCAGGTCGGCGCCGTTGTCGGTTTCGCTCAGCTCGACGAAGGCGTCCGCCTGGCGGAGGTCGCGCTCCCGCGGGCGGCACAGCAGGGACACGGTCGCAAACAGCAGCACGTTGGCCAGCAGGCTCCAGAAGACACCGTGGCTGAGCGGGTCCAGGGCGCTGAGGCCGAACAGCTGCTCAGGCCGCAGCCACTGCAACCCGAACGGCCCCTCGGCGAGCAGCCGGTGCTCCGGGTAGACCGCCGGCAGCACCAGGCAATAGAACCAGAGGCCGTAGCCGGCCACCAGCCCCGCCAGTACCCCCAGACGGTGGGCGCGGCGCCAGTAGAGGGCGCCGATCAGCGCCGGCGCCAGCTGCGCGGCGGCGGCGAAGGACAGGAGGCCGATGGAGGCCAGCGGCGCCACGCCGGTGATGGCCCTGTGCATGCCCCAGCTCAGCAGCAGTAACAACAGGATACTGAGGCGGCGAATGAGCCGCAGGTGGTTGCCCAGGGAGGCCGCCGACAGGGGCGTAAAGCGGCTCAGGAAGAGCCACAGCGGCGCCACCAGTTCGTTGGAAATCATCACCGCCAGGGTCACCGCGGCCACTATCACCATGCCGGTGGCCGCGGAGAAGCCGCCGATATAGGCGAGCAGGGTCAGCGCGTCGCTGCCGCTGGCCATCGGCAGCGTCAGCATCAGGCTGTCCGGATCCAGCAGCCCCCGGGCCAGCAGCGGCTGCCCGGCCAGGGCGATCGGCAGTATCAGCAGGGAGAAGAGCCCCAGGTAGAGCGGCAGCAGCCAGCGCGCCGCGCGCAGGTCGCGCTGGTCCTGGAATTCCACCACCGCCATATGGAACTGGCGTGGCAGGCAGATGATGGCCACCGTGGCCAGCAGCGTCTGGGTCAGGAAGTTGGCGTCGGGTAGCAGCGGATCCAGCTGCAGGTCGATATCCCCGTAGCGCCCGCCGCTCGCCAGCAGCCAGGTGGCCAGCGCGGCCACCGCGGCGAAGGCCAGCAGCTTGACCACCGACTCCAGCGCAATCGCCGCCACCACCCCGCGGTTGCGCTCGCGCCCCTCCAGGTGGCGGGTGCCGAACAGCATCGCGAAGACGCCCATCAGGAGGGCCGTGGCGAAGGCGGTATCGAGATCAAAGAAGCCGCCGGATTCCGGCCCCGCGCCTGTGGTGTCCCAGGCCATGGCCACGGCGCGCAGCTGCAGGGCGATATAGGGCAGGCTGCCGACAATCGCCAACAGAGTCACCAGCGCCGACAGTCCCTGACTCTTGCCGTAGCGGGAGCCGATGAAGTCGGCGATGGAGGTCACCTTCTGCCGCTCGCTCACCAGCATCAGCTTGCGCAGGAAGGCGCCGCCAAACAGGAACAGCAGCATGGGCCCCAGGTAGATGGGCAGGTAACTCCAGGTGTTACTGACCGCCTGGCCCACGGCGCCGAAGAAGGTCCAGGAGCTGCAGTAGACGGCCAGCGTCAGCGCGTAGACCAGCGGGCGGTAGCGCAGCAGCCACTGCTTGCGCCGCTCGGCGCGCCAGGCCACCGCAAACAGCAGCGCCACATACAGTAGGGCAAAAACGAGCAGGTAGGACTTGCCGATCATTCGTCACTCCGCGCATTTATTATCTTGACGCGCCAATGATCTTTATACCCGACGAAGGGGACCGACCGCCATTAGCGGATGGTCGCTATCGCCGGCGCATTGACAGCAGGGCAACCTGGACTAGGCTCGATCGTGAAAGATCCCCACTACCCGAGAGAGTCCCGCCATGATCATTGCGACCGATATGCCCGAAGTTGCCAAGTGTGTTATCAGCGAATGCGCTTACAACGCCGACGACGGCTGCCACGCGCGCGCCATCACCATCGGCGAGGGCTCGGACCCCGACTGCGACACCTACTTCGATAGCGACAGGCACACCCGCAGCAGCCGCACCGCCGGAGTGGGCGCCTGCAAGATGGACGACTGCGCCCACAACCGGGATTTCGAGTGTACCGCCGACAGCATCCAGGTTGGCTCCCGGGGCGACTCGGCGAACTGCCTGACCTATACAAAACATTAAAGCGCGCACTTTCTTCCCACCTTCAGTCATCACTATGAGCAGGCGGTCCCGCGCCGACGGGCGGGACCGCCTGCCTACCGGCGGCGCCTCAATTGACAATCACCTGCGCTGAACTATGCTCATAAATAGCCGGAAAGTTTAGCGAGCCTCCCTATGATCATCGCCACCGACATGCCGGAAGTCGCCCGGTGCACCGTCTCCAGGTGCGCCTACAACACCGACAACAACTGCCACGCCCGCGCCATTACCATCGGCGACGGCGACAACCCCGGCTGCGATACCTACTTCGACAACAGCACCCATACCCGCAGCCGCCGCTCCGCAGGTGTCGGCGCCTGCAAGGTGGAAGCCTGCGACTTCAATGACGACCTCGAATGTTCGGCGGATCGCATCGATGTGGGCAGGGAAGGCAGGTCGGCCCAGTGCCTGACCTGTACCTGCCATTAGTTCACCCACACCGCAGTCAATGAAAAAGGCCGGGGCAATTTGCACCCGGCCTTTTAATTTCTCAAGTTTCGGAGTTCACCGGAATTGGCGGTGTCGAAGTGAGGCAGCTTCGAGCGGCCCTGCTGGTGGTGGTTACCTGGCAAAAAACCTGATCGGTAAATATTTGCCAGGTAACCACCACCAGCAGGGCCGCGCGCAGTGCCACCGAGAGCCTCTCAGACCTCGATGTGAACTCCGAAGCTTGAGTTAATTTCAGCACCTCTCCGGACGCATCGCTACTCCACTTCGTAAGCCGAAACCGGCGCGCAGGAACACACCAGGTTCTTGTCCCCGTGCACATTGTCCACCCGCCCCACCGGCGGCCAGTACTTGCGCCCGCGCAACTGGTCCAGCGGGAATACCGCCTCGGCGCGGCTGTAGGGGTGCGCCCAGTCGTCCGCGGCCAGCACGGACGCCGTGTGCGGCGCATTGACCAGCGGGTTGTCGGCCGGCGGCCAGTCGCCACTCTCCACCCGGGCTATTTCCGCGCGAATGCGGATCATCGCATCGCAGAAGCGATCCAGCTCCGCCAGGGACTCGCTCTCGGTGGGCTCGATCATCAGGGTCCCCGCCACCGGGAAGGACATGGTGGGCGCGTGGAATCCGTAGTCGATCAACCGCTTGGCCACGTCGTCGACGGAGATGCCGCTGGACTCTTTCAGCGGGCGCAGGTCGACGATGCACTCGTGGGCCACCCGGCCGCTGCTGCCGCGATACAGGATCGGATAGTGATTTTGCAGGCGCGCGGCTATGTAGTTGGCGTTGAGGATCGCCACTTGTGTGGCCGAGCGCAGGCCCCCGCGGCCCATCATGCGGATATACATCCAGGTGATCGGCAGTATGCTGGCACTGCCGGCACTGGCCGCGGACACCGGCGCACCGCGGCGCCCGCCGGCTCCTGCACCGCCGCCGATAGCGCCGGGAAGGAATTCCGCCAGGTGTGAACGCACCGCCACCGGGCCGACACCGGGGCCGCCACCGCCGTGGGGAATGCAGAAGGTCTTGTGCAGGTTCAGGTGCGAGACGTCGCCGCCGAATCTGCCCGGCTGGCACAGGCCCACCATCGCATTGAGGTTGGCGCCGTCGATATACACCTGGCCGCCGTGCCGGTGCACTATTTCGCAGAGTTCGCCGATACCCTCCTCGAAGACGCCGTGGGTGGACGGATAGGTGACCATGATCGCCGCCAGCCGCCCGCTGTGCTCGGCGGCCTTCTCGCGCAGGTCGTCAAGGCAGACATTGCCCCGCTCGTCGCACTTGACCACCACCACCCGCATACCGCACATCTGCGCCGAGGCGGGGTTGGTGCCGTGGGCGGAGCTGGGGATCAGGCAGATATCCCGCCCGCCCTCGCCACGGCTGGCGTGATAGGCGCGGATCGCCAGCAGGCCGGCGTACTCGCCCTGGGAGCCGGCGTTGGGCTGCAGGGAGATGGCGTCGTAGCCGGTGATCTCGCACAGCATGGCCTCGAGGCTCTCGATCAGCTCGACATAGCCCTGCACCTGTTCTGCCGGTGCCAGGGGGTGCACATTGGCGAATTCCGGCCAGGTCACCGGGATCATCTCCGCGGTGGCATTCAGCTTCATGGTGCAGGAGCCCAGCGGGATCATCGCGCGATCGAGGGCGATATCGCGGTCGGCCAGGCTGCGCAGGTAGCGCAGCATCTCCGTCTCTGAGTGGTAGCGGTTGAACACCTCCTGGCTGAGCAGCGCATTGTCATCGCGCAGCAGTTCGCCCGGCAGCACCGGCGATACCTGCGATTCGATTTCGCCGAAATCCAGTTTCCCGCCGAAGATTTCCCAGAGAATCTCCACATCCTGTTGCGTCGCGGTTTCGTCGAGGGAAATACCAACATGGTCTGCGTCGATCGCGCGCAGGTTGATGCCCCGTTCCGCCGCCTTTTGGTGAATTTCTGCTGCGTTTTCGACTCTGACGGTCAGGGTATCGAACCAGCTGTCGTTCTGCGGCTGTGCACCCAGCTGCTTGAGGCCAAGCGCCAGCAGGCCGGTCAGGTGGTGCACCCGCGTGGCTATGCGGCGCAGGCCCTGCGGGCCGTGATAGACCGCATACATCGACGCCATGACCGCCAGCAGCACCTGCGCGGTGCAGATATTGGAGGTGGCCTTCTCACGGCGGATATGCTGCTCGCGGGTCTGCAGTGCCAAGCGGTAGGCGGGGTTGTCTCTGCTGTCGATGGACTGGCCCACCAGGCGACCCGGCAGCGAGCGCTTGTAGGATTCGCGGGTGGCCATATAGGCGGCGTGGGGACCGCCGAATCCCATGGGCACGCCGAAGCGCTGGGTGGAGCCGACCGCGACATCGGCGCCCAACTGGCCCGGTGGTGTCAGCAGCACCAGGCTCAGAATATCCGCCGCCATCACCACCAGGCCGCGCTGGGCGTGCACTGCCTCAATAACATTTCGATAGTCTTTTACCGCGCCGCTGGCGCCCGGGTACTGCAGCAGCACACCGAACACTTCGCGGCCTTCCAGATCCGCCAGCGGATCGCCGACGACAATGTCGATACCCAGCGGCTCGGCGCGGGTTTTCAGCACCTCGATGGTCTGCGGCAGGCAGTCGCGGTCGACGAAGAAACTGCGGGCCTTGGATTTGCTCATGCGTTGGCACAGGGTCATCGCCTCGGCCGCGGCGGTGGCCTCGTCGAGCATGGAGGCATTGGCCAGGTCCATGCCGGTCAGTTCGCTGACCAGCGTCTGGAAGTTGAACAGCGCCTCCAGGCGGCCCTGGGAAATCTCCGGCTGATAGGGGGTGTAGGCGGTGTACCAGGCCGGGTTCTCGAGGATATTGCGCAGCACCACATTGGGCGTGCGGGTGCCGTAATAGCCCTGGCCGATAAAGGACCTGAAGGCCTTGTTCTTCGCCCCCAGCGCGCGCATCTCCGCCAGTGCCTCGTGCTCCGGCACTCCCTCCGCCAGCGCCAGCGCGCCGGGCATTCGGATGCCGCCGGGCACGACTTCGCTAATAAACTCCTCGAGACTGCTGTGCCCGAGCAGCTGCAGCATGCGACCGATATCGTCCGCGGACGGACCAATATGGCGGCGGGAAAATTCCGCCCGGTCTTCCAGGTCGCGGATGCTGTGTTTGGCTTGCAACATAGTTTTTCTCCGCGTCCCTCAACCCGCCTGCGCGGCGTATTCATCGGCGCTCAGCAGCTTGTCCAGCGCCGCCGGATCGGCGAGCCTGATACGCATAAACCAGCCCTCGCCCATGGGATCGCGGTTGACCAGTTCCGGATCCTCCTCCAGCGCGCCGTTCACCTCGAGCACTGTGGCGTCGAACGGCAGGGAGATATCCCCGGCCGCCTTTACCGACTCGATCACCGCCACCTCGTCGCCGGCGCTCACCTCAGTGTCCACTTCCGGCAATTCGACAAACACCACGTCGCCCAGCTGCGACTGGGCGTAATCGGTGATGCCGACGGTGACTATATCGCCGTCGGCGGAGAACCACTCGTGGGATTCGGTGTATTTGATGTTGCTCATCTCTAGGTCCATTCAAAAGTTCATTATTCCGTAGGGTGCGCCGTGCGCACCATCTGGCCCGCACCTGCTTCCGGTGGTGCACACGGCGCACCCTACGCCGCTAATCAGCCCGGTAGGTTGGGCTGAGTGCAGCGAAGCCCAACGGGTGCCCCGGGCAATGTTGGGGTTCGCAAAGCTCACCCCAACCTACACACGCCCCGAGTCCCGAGTCCCGAGTCCCCAGTCCCGAGGGGTGAGTAGTTACCTATTTTGTAGGCTGCGCCCTACGCACCATCGGGACTAGCCGCGGTAATAGCGCTGCGGCACAAACGGCATCTTTGCCACGGTGATCGCCACCGCCTTGCCGCGCACCAGCGCCTGCAGGCCTGTACCGATTTTGTCGTAGCCGCGGTCCACATAGCCCATGGCGATGGCGGCGCCCAGGGTCGGGCCGTAGCCGCCGCTGGTAACCCTGCCCACGACATTGCCGGCCTCGTCGATAATGTCCGCGCCGGCGCGCACCGGCAGCCTGCCCTCGACCGTGAAGCCGACGCGCTTCTTGTTTGCGCCGCTGGTGATCTGCTCCAGCACTCTATCCGCACCGAGGAAACCGCCGGCCCTGGCGCCGTCGACGCGGCGGGATTTCGCGATGCTCCACAGCAGGCTCGCCTCCACCGGAGTGGTGCTGCGGTCCATATCATTGCCATAGAGGCACAGGCCCGCCTCCAGGCGCAGCGTGTCCCGCGCGCCGAGACCGATCATCTGCGCGCGCTCATCTTTCAGCAGTGCGCGGACAAAGGCTTCGACTTCACCCGCGGCGATGGAAATCTCGAAACCGTCCTCGCCGGTGTAACCGGAGCGGGTGATATAGCAGTCGCAGCCGAGGATTTCGCCGCGCATGCCGCGCATAAAGGTCAGCCGCTGGGTGGCGGGCAACAGCTCCGCCAGCAGGTCCTTCGCCTGGGGGCCCTGCACCGCCAGCAGCGCCCGCTGACTCAATATTTCTATTTCGCAACCGCGCAGGTGCTTGTGCAGATGCGCTATATCGCCAGCCGCGGTAGCCGCGTTGACGACCAGGAAGAACTTGTCCTCCGCCCAGCGGGTGACAATCAGATCGTCGAGGATGCCGCCCTCTTCCGAGGTGAGTACTGCATAGCACTGCTGGTCGATTTCCAGCGCGGCCACGTCTATCGGCAGCAGCTTTTCCAGTTCGGCAACCGCATTGGCGCCGCTGATGGTCAGCTGGCCCATATGGGAGACGTCGAAGATGCCGATCTTTTCGCGCGTGTGCTGGTGCTCGCGCACTATTCCTGCGCTGTACTGCACCGGCATCACATAACCGGCGAAGGACACCATCTTGCCGCCCTGTTCCAGGTGCAGGTCGTAGAGTGGGGTTTTCAGTGAATCCTGTTTCATGGTCTTTTTCCGATTAGCATTCGATGATATTGACCGGCAGATCGATCACATTGACCGCCAGGCCGCCGCGCGCGGTTTCCTTGTATTTGTCCTGCATGTCGCGACCGGTGTCGCGCATGGTGCGGATCACCTTGTCCAGCGATACCAGGTGTTCGCCGTCGCCGCGCAGGGCCATGCGCGCGGCGCTGATCGCCTTTATCGACGCCACCGCATTGCGCTCGATGCAGGGTACCTGCACCAGTCCGCCGACCGGGTCGCAGGTCAGGCCCAGGTTGTGCTCCATGGCGATTTCCGCCGCATTTTCCACCTGCCGGGGCGTTCCGCCGAGCACCTCGGCGAGACCGGCCGCGGCCATGGAGCAAGCGGAACCCACCTCCCCCTGGCAGCCCACTTCGGCGCCGCTGATGGAGGCGTTTTTCTTGAACAATATGCCCACCGCCGCCGCGGTGAGCAGGAAGCGCACCACATCCTCGTCGGTGGGATTTTTTGAAAAGCGCATGTAGTAGTGGAGTACGGCGGGGATAATGCCGGCGGCGCCGTTGGTGGGCGCGGTGACGATACGACCGCCGGCTGCGTTTTCCTCGTTTACCGCCAGCGCGTAGAGGGTGACCCAGTCCAGCGCCGACAGCGGGTCCGACAGGCAGGCCTCGGGGCGGCTCAGCAGCTGGCGATTCAGGTTGGCCGCGCGGCGCTTGACCTTGAGGCCGCCGGGCAGGATTCCCTCGCTGCGGATGCCGTTGGCGACGCACTCCTGCATCACCTGCCAGATCTTCATCAGGCCCGCGCGGGTCTCGGCCTCGCTGCGCCAGGACGCCTCGTTGGCCAGCATCACATCGCTGATGCGCAAGTCCTCGCGCGCGCAGATCGCCAGCAGCTCCTCCGCCGACTCAAAATCGAAGCGCACCGCGCGCGCCTGTTCCGGCACGCGATCCGCCTGCGCCTCGCGCTCGGTCACCACAAAGCCGCCGCCGACGGAGTAGTAGACCTCCTCCGTCAGCAGCTTTGCGGATTCGTCGAAGGCACTGAAGCGCATACCGTTGGCGTGCAGGGGCAGTTCCTCCTCGCCGAGCAACAGCAGGTCCCGCTCGGGACTGAATGCGATGGGCCGCTCGCCGCCCAGGTTCAGGCGGCGCCTGCTCTCGATGGCTTCCACCCGCGCGTCCACACTGGCGGTGTCCACCAGTTCCGGCTGCTCGCCCTCGAGGCCCAGCATCACTGCCTTTGTCGTTCCGTGGCCGACGCCGGTGGCGCCGAGGGAACCGAACATATGCGCACTCACCCGCGCGGTCTGTGCGAACACATTCTTGTCACGCAACAGCTGCAGGAACTGGCCCGCCGCCTTCATGGGCCCGACGGTGTGGGAGCTGGACGGACCTATGCCGATCTTGAACAGGTCGAAAACACTCAGGGACATAAAATCAGGCCCCGGCGTAAACGGGGAAGGCCGCGCAGAGTTCCGCGACCTTTGCCCGCACCCGCTCCTGCTCCGCTTCCAGTGCCTGCGGGTCCTCGAGCTTCTCGAGGAGGTCGCAGATCCAGCCCGCCAGCTGTTCCGCCTCGGCGGTGCCCATGCCGCGGCTGGTGATCGCCGGCGTGCCGATGCGCACGCCACTGGTCACGAAGGGCGACTGCGGATCGTTGGGCACTGTGTTCTTGTTGACGGTGATATTGGCGGCGCCCAGGGCCGCGTCGGCGGCTTTGCCGGTGACGCCGCGCTTGCTCAGGTCGATCAGCAGCAGGTGGTTCTCGGTACCGCCGGACACTATGTCGAAGTCCCGCGCGAGGAAAATTGCGGCCATGGCCCTGGCATTGTCGATGACCTTCTGCTGGTACCTGGCAAACTCCGGTGCCAGCGCCTCCCTGAAGGCCACCGCCTTGGCCGCAATCACGTGTATCAGCGGCCCGCCCTGGATACCGGGGAAAATCAGCGAGTTGAACTTTTTGCCCAGGCCCTCGGCATCGCGGGCCAGTATCAGGCCGCCGCGGGGCCCGCGCAGTGTCTTGTGGGTGGTGCTGGTGACCACATCGGCGAAGGGCACCGGGTTCGGGTAGAGGCCGGCGGCCACCAGTCCGGCCACATGGGCCATATCCACGAACAGGTAGGCACCCACCTTGTCGGCGATCTCGCGGAAACGCTTCCAGTCCATCACCCGGGAATAGGCGGAAAAGCCGGCCACGATCATCTTCGGCCTGTGCTCCAGGGCCAGGCGCTCGACCTGGTCGTAGTCCACCAGCCCCGTCTGCGGGTCCAGGCCGTACTGCACTGCATTGTAGAGACGACCGGAGAAGTTCGGCCTGGCGCCGTGGGTCAGGTGGCCGCCGCAATCCAGGGACAGGCCGAGGAAGGTGTCCCCCGGCTGCAGCAGGGCCATATACACGGCCGCATTGGCCTGGGAGCCGGAATGGGGCTGCACGTTGGCGTAGTCGGCGCCGAACAGCTGTTTTGCGCGCTCTATCGCCAGCTGCTCGACCGTATCCACATGCTCACAGCCACCGTAGTAGCGCTTGCCCGGATAGCCCTCGGCGTACTTGTTGGTGAGCACCGAGCCCTGGGCGGCCATAACCGCCGGGCTGGTGTAGTTCTCGGACGCGATCAGTTCGATATGCTCTTCCTGGCGCCGGCGCTCGGCTTCGATGGCCGCATACAGCTCGGCATCCAGGGGCTGAAGGTGGCTTCTCAACGGGTCCATGGGGATCTCCTCAATTGTATTTATTGAGCGATCCTAGTCTCCCTGATAAGATTTTTTAAATTTATACTTCCAATTTTTCCATTAGAAATCCTTATGCAACCAGGACACAGGAATATCCCCACCGAGTGGCTGCGCACCCTGGTGACCGTGATCGATGCGGGCGGCTTCACCCTGGCCGGGGAACTGCTGGCGCGCTCGCAGCCGGCGATCAGCCTGCAGATGAAACAGCTGGAGGAGCGCCTCGGCCGCCAACTGCTGTTGAGAGCGGGCCGCTCCCTGAGCCTCACCGAGAGCGGCCTGCGCGTCTACGAACAGGCGAGGAAGATACTCGCACTGAACGACGAACTGGTGCTGGAGTTCAGCGGCAATTCGGTGACCGGCAAACTGCACCTGGGCATCCCCAGCGAGTTTGCCTCCACCCTGTTGCCGCGGATTATCGGCAGCTTTTCCCAGAGCTACCCGGATGTCGCCCTGGAGGTGACCAGCGACCTGAGCCGCAACCTGCTGGCCAAGGGAAGGCGGGAGAACTTCGACCTGATCCTGGCCCTGCAGGAGGACGAGGCCAACCCGGACGGCCAGGTGGTGATCCGCGATGACCTGGTGTGGGTGGCGAGCCAGAAACACTCGGCGCAGCTGCTGAAGCCCCTGCCGCTGGTGCTGGCCCCGGAGGGCTGCATGTATCGCAAGCGGGCCGAGAGGGTACTACGGGCCGCGGGTATCGAATCGCGCAACGTGTTCACCATTCCCGACCTGAACGGCATCCAGTCAGCCCTGGAGGCGGGGCTGGGTATCACCGCGCTGACCCGCAGCACGGTGCCGGAAAGCCTGCGCATTCTGCGCAACTCGCGCCAGCTGCCGAAACTGGGGGAGATCTGCATCGGCCTGCACTTCAAGAGCCGGCGGCCCAGCGAGGCGGCGATACGCCTCGCCGAGCATTTGCAGAGTGGGTTGAATATCGCCTGAGTGACAGTCGCGTCAGTTGGGCAGTTCCGCTAAGCCCGTATTGAACAGGGTAAAGCCGTAGGTCCCCTGCCGCCGGTAAAAATCAAATGTTCGCAGGCCGGCCGGGATCACAACCGGTCGGCGACGCGGGCGCAGGCCATAGTTTTACTGCCTCGATGCCGGCGCTGTCGATGCAGACTTCCACAGCTCCGGGGTCGCCGACCACGAGGCCATGTCAGTCATACAATTTCCACTTAAAAAAAGACGCCCGAAGACGCCCAGTGCAACATCGCACAGTCAAGGTGAATAGAAGGCGGCCCCGGCTGAGCCGGGAGAGGATTTCCAGGACGGATTCGCACCGCCGAACACCGCATTGATTGCATCGGCATAAGACGCGGCCCCGGGCGAATTATCGAAGTCATCGTAGAGCCACATAAACCCGCCCTCTATGCCGCACGACTCTGTCCAATTCCGCAGGCGGCTTTGCGCTTCCGCCGGCAAAACTTCCCGCGACCAGAGCCCGGCAACCAGCGGCAGGCCCAGGCCCCAGTTGCAGGGGTTATTGGCGGAACCGCCGTCGTAAACCTGCAGGTAGCTCAGATCCACCGTGCCGCTGTGAACCGAATTAACTCCATCGACAAAGGATCGCCAGAAGTCTTTATTCTGATAGGGAGCTATCGCGGTTTGAAAACCGATATCGGACAACATCACATGGAATGCCACCGCGGAGTCGACATCGTAAGTACCCTCGTCATCGTTATTCAGAGCATCCACCGCGGGAAATGCCTCTTTCAACGCGCGAAAATTCCGGTACAGGATGCTGTCCTTTCCTGTGCCACAGTGGCTCTCTTCACAGGCCAGTAAATCTCTCACATTGTCATAAGTGCCAGAGCCCCAGCCGCTGAGTCCAAACTCGACCCGGGTGATGGATGTATCACCCGTTTTCAGCGAGGAGATATCCTTTCTGAAAAGGGGGTAAGACTGGTCACCAATATAAATTCCATCCTTTACCAATGGAAACTCGGCGTTGAACCCTAGGCTACCGTCCGCTTCGATATGGATGGTCCAGACGATGACATGGGTGAATCCGGACGATTTCAGCTCGCCAATGGCGTAATCCCGTTTCTGATAGACGGGCCCGCCGGCATAGACACCGGAAATGGCGAGGGACGCCAGGGGCGATACCAGCGCCAGGCACAAACCGATCAGAGAAAGGCTATTTGATTTTTTCATTTTTTTCTCCTGGAGCATCTCGATATCAACCCAGCCATCGAGATGCATTTGCATATTCCCAATCAAGTTTTACGTTGCACTCATCCGGCAACTGCGTATGCTCCTGAGCATCTCTCTGATCAGCTTTACGTCGGCAATCCCCCCCGAGTGCAGTCCGGAGTGGCTGTGCAGCGACAAGGAGGTATCCGCCGGGGACAATCTTTCGAGCAGCGGCAGAATATTCGCGCAGCTGATGCCGCCCCCCACAACAACTTCAATACGCCCCCGCGCGCAGCTTAGTGTGTGACTGACGGTGTCCACTGCGTCCAGTGCGGAGATACGCTCGACCAGCGGCGCGCCGGCGGTCAGCACCCGCTCCACGCCCCTCTCGACCAGCTGCTCTATGGCCAGCTCCCTATCCGCCAGCTCATCGAAGGCCCGGTGAAAGGTCGCACTGAGCTGGTGCCGGCGGATAACCGGCAGCAGCTGATCCAGCGCTTCCAGGTCCAGCTGCCGGCCCTGCAGCGCACCCAGGACCACACCGCCGGCGCCGGCATCGGCCGCCATCGCAATCTGTTCGGCCATCCGCTCGATTTCGCCTGGCCGGTAGCAGAAGTCGCCGGTGCGCGGGCGTATCATCGCCAACACACCGGCGCGGCGGCCGAAAATATCCCGCGCTGCGCGAATCTGTTCCGCCGTCGGTGTCAGGCCGTCGAGCGCGATGGCACTGCACAGCTCTATGCGCCCGGCGCCACCGGTCAGCGCATTGGCCACCGAGCGGCGCAGCCTGTCCATGTCGTCGCAGTCGAGACAGATTTCCAGCGGTATGGTCACAGCTTACTCCCCGCGTCGATCATCCTGGCACCGCGCCGGTCGCGGACTGCGAAGTTGAACCCCGGGTGAATGCAGTGGGCGCCGTAGTTGCCGGCCTTGTCCAGGGCCAGGAATCCCACCTGGAACCGGCGGTAGTCGGGCAGCTTGCGCGCTATGCGCTCCACCGCCTCGCGACAGGCTTCCTCCGGCGAATAACCGTGGCGCATCAGTTCGACCACCTGGTGGCAGCCGACGGTCTTGATCATCAGCTCGCCCATGCCGGTGGCCGTGGCCGCGCCCACCTCGTTGTCGACGTAGAGACCGGCGCCGATAATCGGCGAATCTCCCACCCGCCCGTGCATCTTGAAGGCGGCGCCGCTGGTGGTGCAGGCACCGGACAGGTTGCCGGCGCTGTCCAGGGCCAGTATGCCGATAGTGTCGTGGTTCTCGATGTTGATCACCGGCTGGTAGCGCGCTTCCAGCAACCAGTCCCGCCAAGCGGCCTCGGCCCTGGGTGTCAGCAGGTTTTCCGGCCGGAAGCCCTGCTCCAGGGCGAAGCGCCGGGCGCCCTCGCCCACCAGCATCACATGGGGCGTCTCCTCCATGACCTTGCGCGCGACGGACACCGGATGGCGGATATCCTGCAGGAAGGCCACGGAACCGCAGTTCTGCTTCTCATCCATAATGCAGGCGTCCAGGGTCACCTTGCCCTCCCGGTCCGGGAAACCGCCGTTGCCGACGCTGGTTACCTCCGGGTCCGCCTCGGGCACCCGCGCCCCGGCCTCCACCGCATCCAGTGCGCGGCCGCCGCGGGACAGCAGCTCCCAAGCGGCCTCGTTGGCGGGGCCGCCGTGGTTCCAGGTGGAGATGACGATGGGTTTGTTGGCCCTGGCCCCGCGCCGGCCCGTGGCCCGCACCGGCGCCGCGGCCTGCGCGAGCAGGCTGGCCAGTAGGGAAAATTTCAGGAATTGTCTCTTGCTGTTCACAGTGAAGTACCTGTTTCCGGAATGGGGGTCGGCGCAGGAGCCATGCCCTCCCTGGTCAGGTAAATGGCCCCCACTTCCGCCGGCGCCCTGGCCGGCACCAGCCGGGCGGCGATATCAGGCGCCAGCCAGGGCACAATCCGCTCGCCGATACCGCCCACCAGGGACAGGCGCGGCGGTTTCCTTTCCAGCAGGCGTGCCACCACCCGGTCGATAAAGGCGGCGGCCTGCCGCAGTATCCGCCCGGCCACCGCATCGCCATGCTGCGCCGCCTCGAAAACTACCGGGGCCAGGGCCGCATAGCGGTCGGCGGTGGCGCCGGCCAGGGCATTGGCGAGCACCAGGCCCTCGCCGCCCAGCTCCCGCGCCAGCAGCTTCACGAGCAGGGTCTCCTCGCCCAGCCGGTCGTAGGCCAGCAGCGCGGCGTTCACGGCGGCGAAGCCTATATGCGCGCCGCTGCAGGCCTCCCCCATCATGAAGCCGTGGGCGCCAATGGTGTGCGTCGCGCCGCCGACCACCGCCAGCGCACTGAAGCCGGTGCCGACGATAATCACCGCACCGTCCCCGCCGCCGTGGGCGCCGAGGCAGGCGATATGGAGATCGTCCGTCAACACCAGTTGCGCGAAGGGGTGCGGCGCACTGCCCATGGCGTCCCGGTAGCGCGGCAGGTGCAGGCCGGCGACGCCGGCACCCACCCGCAGCCGGCCCAGCAATTCAGGGGCCAGGCCCGCGTCGGCCAGGGCCGCGACCGCAGCCTTTTCAATGGAGCGCATGGCCAGGTCCAGCCCGTAACAGGGGTTGGCGGGACCGCCGAAGCCGCGCCCCAGCAGGCTGCCGTCAGCGGATTCCAGCCGCGCGCGGCAGCGGCTGCCGCCCGCATCTATGCCGAGAAAATACCGGTCGTTCGCCACTTTTCTCTCCTCCGATCAGTCAGTAGGTCCGGCCGGCGGCCCTGAAACCGCGGGCGGAGAACAGCATGGCCAGGCCGAACAGCAGTTCGACGAGCGTGAGACTGCCACCCGAGCCCTTTTGGGGACTGGACGTCTCCTCCTGCGGTTCGGGCTCCGGCTCGGGAATAGCGCTGCCATCGAAATAGGATTTGGCCAGGGCGTAGGCCGCCAGCCCGACCTTCTCGCCGACGCGGCGCCCGGGCACATCGTCCACCGGCGGGTGGATGCCGCCCCAGATGCGCGACAGGCTGGTCTGGTCGGACGCGTCCCTGTAGGTGGCCCACTGCAGTACCAGGTCCACGCTGGGCCCCTCCTCGAACACCAGGAACTCGTTTTTCCTGGCCACGAACTCCCCCATGCCGCCGGGGAAGTATTCGTTGCCGGTCAGCAGCGTCAGTGTCTCGGCGGCGGCGCGGGAAAAGGTGGAATGCCCGGAGATGTA
The DNA here is from genome assembly GCF_059834885.1 of Microbulbifer sp. SE14. Classification (NCBI taxonomy): domain Bacteria; kingdom Pseudomonadati; phylum Pseudomonadota; class Gammaproteobacteria; order Cellvibrionales; family Microbulbiferaceae; genus Microbulbifer; species Microbulbifer sp. SE14. The sequence goes on from NZ_JCBAJA010000004.1 coordinate 104,756, forward strand.
GCCGGCGAAGGGCGGCGTGACGAAGGTGGGGCGCTGGTAGGGCCACCAGTTCTCCGCCAGTATCCAGCCGACGCCGGCCATGTCGGTGGCCGGGTCCGCGATATGGTCGGGCCCGCGCCAGGCGTAGAGCTTGATTTTTCCCAGGTGCTCGCCGTCCGCACCCGCCAGGGAGTCCCCCGCCTCCACCACTTCCACCAGGCCCTCGTAGAGCGGCAGGCCATTGTGGTGGTAGCTGGGCAGCGCCGGGTCTGAGCTCTGTCCCAGGGAGGCCATATAGCGGATGGCGGACAGCGGGCGTACATAGTCGTACCAGCCCTTGATGCCCCAGGCGGCGATGGCCGCGTCGTGCACCGCCCCGCCCAGGGCGAAGTAGGCTTTGACATCCCACTCCAGATCGTCGAGGGACGCCCCCGCCCCCTCGAACTGTTTCCTGAATTGCGGGTGGTCGCTGACGGCCTCGTTGAGGATGGTGAACCAGTGGCCGGGCGGGGTTTCCGAGTCCGGGCCGTCGGCCCAGAACTCCGCCAGCACCCGGGTGTAGTCCCCGCGGGGCACCATCTGCGGCTCGTAGGGAAGGCCTGTGGCCGGGTTCAGGTCCCGCCCCCGGTCCGTGGAGCCGCCGTCGACAGTGCGGTAGAAATCCCGCAGGCCGGGAAGGTCCAGCGGCAGGGCCGTGGTATTGCCCACCGACGCCGGGGAGATATCGATCATCACCCCGTCGGCGGGGTCCAGGTGGGACGACCAGAGGGCCACCAGGGTGTGATTCCAGCGATACTCGTCCGGCAGTGCCCCGTCCCCCTGCAGCAGGGCCGGCGCGCCGGGATCGTGGTAGACATGGTAAGTCTGGCCGTCCCGTTCGTAGACGCTGCGGTCCCCGTCAGTGAGGGCGAAGGGCATCACCCTGCCCCACTCGGCGCCCAGGAAGGGCGGCGTGTTGGTTTCGTTGCCCGCCTGGTCGACGAAGATATCCAGCTCCAGGGGCTGCCAGCGGTCGGGGTCCGACATGCCCGGTGTGCCCGGCTGTGCCGGGTTCAGGGGTTGGTTGACCGGCTGGTAGTGGCTGTTGGCGTAGCCGCCGGCCTCGTTGGCGCCGTCCTGCAGGCCGTACTCGATCACGCAATTGGCCAGGTAGTTGCCCAGGGCCGCGGCACTGCCCGACGAGAGGTCCCGGCTGTCGAAGTCCCGGTCCACGCCCAGGGCGTCGGCCATGTTGTTGAAACGCAGCCGCGACACGGCCGCGCCCGGGGAATCGGCGAAGCGGTGCCTGAGCAGGGCGTACATGCCATAGCTGATGGCCTGGGCGCGGGCGCCTTGGATATCCCCGGCGCCGTCCCGCAGCGCCTGCTTCTGCACCTCGTCCAGGGCGCAGTCGAAACCGTGCACCCGGTTGCCGAGGAAATAGGTATCCGCCGTATCCGAGTAGACCGCCCAGGCGTCGTACATCAGCGCCGAAGAGTGAAACAGGTTGCGCGCGTGCACCGTCGGCCGCGCGTAGTCCACGCGGATCGCCGCCAGCAGCGCCTCGTTCCAGTTGCGCGCCGCCGAGTGCGCGGGGTTATACAGCTGGGTTTCATCCTCGGACAGGGCCGGGGCGGCCTGTGCCAGGCAGACCGCGGCGATCAGGCCGGCGATAAAGTCTCTCATAGCGATTTTCCTCTTTTTATCGTTTTTATGGCGAGCATTTGTCGTCTTCGTCACTGGCGGTACTCCACCAGCGCGCCCGCGGGCACGGCCTCGTGCACCTCTTCGCGATCGTCCGGCCAGGTGATCTGCACCCTGTCCGCCTGGCTGGCGCTGCCCAGGCCGAAGATCTGCCGCGTCGGATTCTGGGAGGTGAAGTTGGTGCCAATAGTGATCTCGCGGGTCTGGGTCACCGCGCCGACGGTCACGGCGATGCGCGCGCCGGCGGCTTCGGTGTTGGGCGCACTGCCGTGCAGGCGGATGCTCAGGGTGTTCTGGCCGGCGGAATCGTTGCGGTAGAAGGACGCTGAGTTGTCCAGGTTACGGTGGGTGACGAAGACGTCCACGTCGCCATCGTTGTCGAAATCCGCGCAGACCACACCGCGTCCCTGCTCATAGTCAACAATGCCGCTGCTGCCCGCCCGGTCGGAGAAGCTGCCGTCGCCGTTGGCGATATACAGCCGGCTGGGGTCCTTGTCGAACACTGTGCCGGTGGTCAGGTTGTCCCAGCCGTTGGTGTGGTAGAGGTCCAGGTGGCCGTCACCATTGAAGTCCGCGGTGCAGGCGCCCCAGCCCCAGCCGCCGTCCATCACGCCGGCGGCTTCGGTCACGTCGGCAAAGCGGCCGCTGCCGTCGTTGCGGTAGAGGCGGTTGCCGTGATCGGGGTTCCCGGCCGCCTCGTCGTAGATCGCGGTGACAAACCAGTCGAGATCGCCGTCGTTATCGTAGTCGGCCACCGCAGAGCCCATGGCGCTGTAGACGCGGAGATCGCTGTCGCCGGTGGCATTGCGGAAAGTGCCGTCGGCGTTGTTGACATAGATCAGGCTGGTGCCGAAATCGTTGGCCATCAACAGGTCCGGGTGGCGGTCGCCATTGATATCCGCAAAGGTGGGCGAAAACGAATAGTCGTAGACGCCGTCGAGCACGGCATTTTCGATGGGCGGGAATATGGCCGTGTCCGAGATGCCGGCCTCGACGCTCACGTCGGTGAAGCGGATGCCCGAGGCGTCGCTGTCGTTGCGCCACAGGTGCTCGGTGGAACCGTGGTTTTCGCTGTCGGCGTAGCCGACACCCCAGTGACTCAGCGCCATGTCCAGGTCGCCGTCCAGGTCGTAATCGCCGAAGGCTGCCGAAGAGGTGTTCCCGGCCTGCATCCGGTCTATGCCGGACTCCTCGGTGACATCGCTGAAGCTGCCGTCGCCGTTGTTGGCGAAAATAAACGAGGGCGAGCTGTAAAAGCCACCGATAAACAGGTCCAGGTCGCCGTCGCCGTCCATGTCGGCAAAGGTGGGCCCGCTGAGGCGGTGATTGCCATTGCCGTTTTTCGTGTAGGCGAGCCCCGCCTCCTGCGCCACATCGATAAAGACGTTGTTGCCCTCGTTGCGGTACAGCTTGTTCGGGCCTATATCGCCGCGCACAAGGAAGAGGTCCACATCGCCGTCCCTGTCGTAATCACCGGCGGCGACACCGCCGCTGAAGGCTTCGGGATCGCCGCCCTGCGGGTTCAGGTAGCCGTGGATATAGTGGATGCCGGTAGCGTCGGTGGCGTCGACGAAGGTGACCGCAGGCGGGCCCCCGATCGGGTCGGAACCACCGCTGTCCATATCGCTGCTGCCGCTGTCACCCCCGCCACCGGAACCGCCGCAGCCGGCCAGGGCGCCACAGATGGTGGCCAGCAGCAGGCGCGCCTGGATCCGGCTGCGCACACATTTGTATAGTTGGCTCACGCCATTCCCTCCCTTCCGGTGCAAACCCGCATCGCGCCAGCGCGGCTGACGCCGGCGCGATGCGCCCGCCGTTACTAGAACTTGTAATTGAGCCCCATGTAGAAACGGCGGCCGGTGTAGAAGCGGTTGTACAGCCGGTCCTCGGAGCCCCAGTAGCGCTCACCCACTTCCTTGGTCAGGTTGATCGCCGAGACATTCAGCACCAGCGCGTCGGTGAAGTAGTAGGAGCCGTTGACGTCCACCTGGCCGTAGCCGTCGGTGTACACCGTCTGGCCGTTGGACTGCTCGCCGGCGTAGTCGTCCCGGTAGTTGTACGACGCCCGCACACTGAATTTGTCGGTTTCGTAGTAGGCCGACAGGTTGTACTGGTGCTCGGAGGTGCCCGGCAGCGGAATCTCCTTCTTCGAGCCGTCGACCTCCAGGGTCGCCAGGGAGGTGTCCGTGTAGGTGTAATTGGCAATCACCCCGCCGCCGAAGTCGAAGGCGTGCTGGTAGAAGAGTTCCAGCCCCGTGGATGTGGCGTCGGTGCCGTTGACCGGCAGGGAGAAGATCACATCCACCGGCTCGGTGCGGTTGGGCACTTCGCGCTTCTCTGTGGTCTGGGCCATGGTGACAAAGGAATCGATCTCCTTGTGGAAAACCGCCGCGCCCAGTACCGAGGCACTGCGGAAATACCACTCGGCGCCCAGGTCGAACTGGGTGGAGTCGTAGGGTTCGAGATCCGGGTTACCGCGGGAGCCGGTGGTCATGTTCGAACCCTCCGGCGGCGCGTTGAAGCCCTCGGAGGCACCCAGGCTGCTGTAGCCGACCCGGGCGACCACCCGCGACGCGGCGGCGCGCACGATGAGATCCTCGTAGGCCTCCCACTTCAGGTTGAAGCTGGGCAGAACGTCGGTGTAACTCCCGGTATTGACATCCAGCTCGTCATCGCGGATGCCCAGGGGGGCATCAAAGGTCTCCGCCCGCTGCTCCGTCCGCACCAGGCGCAGGCCCAGGTTGCCGCTCAGGGCGCCGGTGTCAAAATTGCCCTGCAGGTAGGCCGCGGTGATTTCCTCGTTGATGTTGAAGAAATTGTTGGGGTCGTCCCGGCGGCTGCGAATAAAGTTGTCGTCGAGCCAGGCCGTGTAGGCATCCCAGTCCACGGACAGGAAGGAGGTTTCCGTTCCCGCTTCACCGGTCAGGCCGTCGACCCGGTGAATAAAGCTGGCGATTTCCGCCGCGGACGGCAGGTTGGAGTCTGTGTGCCAGTACTCGTAGCCCAGTCCACAGCAACCACCCCAGAGGGTGGCATTATCCGGGTCGCCGTCGTCCCAGACCAGGTTTTCGAAGCGCCGCCCGATCTTGTGGTCGCGATACTTGGCGCCGACGTCGAAGGACTCAAAAATGCCCCACTCGGTTTCCAGGCTGAAATCCACCTGGGCGTAGAACTCTTCGTCCGACGAGGTGCCGGCATCGGTGGAGCGCCAGCCAAAGCCGTTGAAGTCCGCCGGTTCGGCGTCGTAGTGCAGTATGGTGTCGGCGTGCAGATCCCAACCGTAGGACTGGGTAGCGCCGCCAACGCCGTAGAAGCGCTGCAGGTTATTGAAGCTGGTTCCGCCGCTGGACTCCGTGTGGCCGACGTTCGCGGATGCGGTGTACCAGTCGCCGTCGTAGACCACTTCCAGATCATAGGTATCGGACTTGGATTCCGACAGGGAGCGGCGGGAACCTATGGCCGGCGCCTGCAGGTCGACGCCGTGGTCCGACAGGTCCGCGTCCGCCAGGTCCATGGCGACAATGGTGTCGCCGTCGTAGCGGACGCTGCCCGGTACTATCGCCGGGTCGCGGTAATCCCATTCCGCCGCCAGGATCAGGTTCTGGTCGTTGTTCTGCTCAAGCCTGGCACCTATGTAGTTGAAGGTGGTGGATATCCGATCGGTGGGCTCCCACTGCAGGGTCACCTGGTAGCCCTGGCGGTCCCGCGCCTCCTTGGACTGGGACTGGACCACGGCGAAGGGCGCATAGCCGGTGATTTTATTGCCGGCGGTATCCTCCAGCGATGCCTGGGCAAAATCTTCATCGGCGCGTGCGTCGTCAAACAGGGTCCAGTTCTCCAGGGAGATCTGCTCGCCGATGCTGGTGCGCTCCTGCGAGGTGTAGGAAACCAGCACGCCGAAGTTTTCCGCTTCGTTCTTCCAGGAATAGAGCCCGCTGTACTGCGGCTCCATCTCGCCGGTCACGTCCGCGTAGGTCTCCTCGAAATTGAGAAAACCGGTACCAGATTCCATATTCAGCGGGCGGCGGGTGTGGACTATGATGGTGCCACCCAGGCCGCCTTCGTCGATTTTGGCTTCCGGTGTCTTATAGACTTCCGTGCGCTCTAGCAGGTTGGCCGGCAACAGGGCGAAGTTGAAGGAGCGCTGCGGGTCCCTGGAAGTAGAGGCAGTTGCGATATAGTTGCCATTGAGCTGGGTCAGCGTCAGCGCCGAGCTGGTACCGCGGATGCTCACATACTGGCCCTCGCCGCCGCTGCGGGTGATGGATATACCGGGCACGCGCTGCAGGGCGTCGGCGACATTCTTGTCAGGAAACTTGCCCACGTCCTCGGCGGTGATGGCGTCCACGAAAGAGGCCGCGTCGCGCTTGATGTCCAGATTCCGCTCCAACGTGGAACGAATACCGACCACCTCTATCTCCTCCATGGCCTCGCCTTGCGCAGCGCTCTCCTCTGCCGCTTCGGTCTGTGCCTGGGTCGCGCCTATAGCACTGAAGAGGACCAGCGCACTGGCGGAAGTCCGCAGGACTCCCGAGTAGTAGTTGGTTCCGGGAAGTTCTCTCTTCTTCATTATCCTTATCTCCACTTTTCTTTTTTGTTTCGGCTTTCCGTACACCCTTAACCTCTGACCCGACCGGAAATCGCCGCGTAATTGCTGTTGTTTACCGCTTCACTGGTTACCCGGCAGTTTTTTACCGCCGGATTGATGGCTCGCACTGTCACATGGCTCACCTCCTTATCGGCGCCAATTGAAGAAATAAACCCGCCCGACTCATCCCTCCAGACCGAGTCGCGCCAGAACTTCCGGCGGCGGACCGGGGAACTCCGCCATGGGTTTGTTGCCCACATAGCCGATATCCGCCATGCCCGCTTCGGTGGTGTAGAAGGCGGTGGCGGTCAGGTTGCGCACCTTGGCAAAGAAGCGGGCCCCTGCCTTGAATTCGGCCTTGGCAGTTTTTTCCCACTTGATGTCGTCGCAGATGGCGGACTTCTGTGAGTCGTCGAGCTCGGTAAAGGGCCGCTGGAAGCGCCGGTTGGATTCGCTGTCTAGCCAGACAAGGCCGCCGCGCACGGTGATCAGGTCCGCCTTGTTGTTGTCATAGGGTGCGCTCACATATTCGTTGATATAGTGATGGGCACCCACCGCTGAGGCGCTCGGCGATATTTCGTCTGCGGGAATGATCACGTCGCACAGGGCCGCCAGGGTCACCAGTTCCCCTTCATCCAGTACGAAATCCCAGTGTATGGTGGGGTTCAACAAGTCCGGATCCGTGGGCGAGCGCAGTGGGGTTTTCTTTGCCGACTCGGGATTGCGTGGAGCCTCCACCGGGGCGGGTTTAGCCGCTTTTTCCACCGTCTTCTCCGCCATCTTTTCCGCGCAGCCGATCACTGGCACCGAGGCGGCGGTGGTGGCAATGATGCGCAGGGCGTTGCGGCGGCTCAGGTTCAGTTTTTTGTCGCTCACGTCAGATACTCCTCTGCTTCAGCTGGTCCACGATGTAGTCGCAGGTGCGCCAGGCGAGTGCCATGATCGTCAGGGTCGGGTTTTTATCTGCGTTGGAGACAAAGGGCGCACCATCGGTGATAAACAGGTTGGGCACCTCCCAGGCCTGGCAGTAGGGATTGAGCACCGAGTCCTTGGGGCTCGCGCCCATGCGCGCCGTGCCCACCTCGTGAATAATCGCCCCGCCGTTGATGATTGCCTTGGCCCCGTCGCTGTGTACCGGCGAAGTCGTCTTACCGCCCATGGCCTCGATAATCTCGGCAAAGGTCTTGTGCATGTGCGCGGCCTGGTTCAGTTCCTGCTCGCTCCACTTCCAGTGGAACTTCAATACCGGTATGCCCCACTGGTCGACTTTGTCCTTGTCGATTTCGCAGTAGGAATCCTCGTTGGGGATCATTTCCCCGCGGCCGTCGAACCACACAAAGGAGCCATAGTAGCGGCGGCAGGCCTCCTTGAAATCCCTGCCGTAGGCACCGCCGGTAAAGTCGCCCATGCCGCCGAAGGCGCCGGCGCCGGGCATGCTGCGGCCGCCGCCGAACTCGATGTGGTAGCCGCGCGCAAAATTCAGCTCGCCGCGTAACTGCTCCCTGTACTTCCACCAGGGCATATACATGTGCATGGCCGAAGCGCCGTCTTCGTTGTGCGGCGGCAGGTTCTCCAGCGCCGGAATCTGGCCGCTGACGCCGGCGCCCACGGTATCCATCAGGTACTTGCCCACGACACCGCTGCCGTTGGCCAGGCCGTCGGGGAAGAGCGGGCTCTTGGAATTCAGCAGGATGCGCGACGTCTCCGCGGCGCTGGCCGCCACCACCACGACCCGCGCACTGGCGTATTCCTCGCGGCGGCTGTTCTTGTCGATGTAGAGGACTCCGCTCGCACGGCCCTTCTTGTCCACCGTGACCTCGCGCACCATGGCATCGGTGATGATGTCCAGGTTGCCGGTGGCCAGAGCGGGCGGCAGCAGCACGGTGGTCGACTGGAAATTGGCCTTGATGGAGCAGCCGCGCCCGCAGTGGGTGGCCCAGAAGCAGGCCGCGCGGGACTGCATCGACTGGCGGGTGACTTCCTGCGCGAGCTTATTGTCCGGAAATAGCTTCTGCGGAATATCCTCGTGATCCAGGCGCTCGCTGAGGATCGCCAGGTGAGAGGGAATCACCGGAATACCGAGTTTCTCGCAGGCTTTTTTCGCCAACAGCTCGTAGGCGCGCGGCTTGGGCGGTGGTAGCAGTATCCCCTCCGGCGAGTCGGGGGTGTTTTCCAATCCCTCGTTGGTGCCGTAGACGCCGATCAGCATTTCCGTCTTGTCGTAGTAAGGCGCCAGGTCTTCGTAGCCGATCGGCCAGTCGAAACCCAGCCCGTCGCGGGAATAGGGCTTGAAATCGTATTCGCCCATGCGCAGGGAGATACGCCCCCAGTGGTTGGTGCGCCCGCCGAGCATGCGTGCGCGCCACCAGTCGAACTTCCGCCCCGGTTCTGTCGAGCCCTGGGTATAGGGTTCGCCTGGAACCTGCCAGCCGCCGTCGACTGTGGCATCGTAGAAACCGAAGGGCTTGTCCGGCGTGCTGCCACCGCGCAGGGGTGCGTCTTTGGGCAGATTGAACATCGGCGTCTCCTTAACCGGGTCATAGGAGCGCCCCGCCTCCAGCATCAGCACCTTAAGGCCGGCCGTGGCCAGCACATAGGCGGCCATACCACCGCCGGCACCGGAGCCGACCACCAGCGCGTCGTACTCTTTTTTGTTGTTGAACCGTTCACTCGACATCACATTTCTCCCGTTACGCTGATTCTTTATTTTTTTGCAACCTAGCCCGCGCATAGGCCAGGCTCTCTGTAACCGGTTACATCTTTCGGTAATTTTTTATAGCGTCTACAGTGCACCGATAAGGGTTTGGAAAAATCCGCTCATACCAAAAGCCGCTCCGCTTTCAGCAGCAGTTTCTTCGTCGCCATAACACCCAGGTCCTCGTCGCCCTCACCTTCGAACTCTATGCCAATATGCCCCTGATAACCGGCATCGCGAATTATCCGCAACATACGCACAAAATCCGTATTTATCTCGCTGCCATCCGCATCGAAGTCAAAACTCTTGGCACTGATACCGCGGGCGTAGGGCATCAACTGGCGCACGCCCAGGTAGCGGTCGTAGTCACCGAAATTACCGAAGTCCGGTAGGCTGCCGCAGTTCGGTAGGTCCACTGCGGCCAGTACCTGCGCCAGCCAAAGGCCGTCGGAGGAGTAGCCGCCGTGGTTTTCGACGATAATATTGATATCATAATCACGCGCGAACTGCGCAAGTCGGCACAGGCCGTCCACCGAGGCCGCCTGCACCTCTTCCCGGCTGCCGCGCCCCGAGGCATTTACACGGATCGAGTGGCAGCCCAGGTATTCCGCCGCCGTTACCCATTTGTAGTGATTTTCCACCGCCCGCTGCCTGCGCGCGCCATCCGGGTCTCCCAGGTCTCCCTCGGCATCCACCATGATCAGCAGGCTCTGCACACCGTGGTCCGAGGCCCGGGTTTTCATCTCGCCCAGGAAGTGGCGGTCCTCGGCTCGATCCATAAAGAACTGATTGACGTACTCCACCGCCCCTATATCGAACGCCTTGTGCGTCTTGACCGGGAAATCCAGCACCTTGAGTTCGCCGCTTTTCAACTGGCGGTGCAGGGACCACTGGGCCAGGGATAGTTCGAACAGCTTTTTGTCACTCCCGCCCGGCTGGGACAGGCAGCCCGGCGACAGGGAGGACATCAGGGCCACGGACGTGAAGCCCCCACTTTTGATCAGAAACTGCCGCCTGTTCATGCGCCCTCCCCTTTTTCAAGCGTTCCGCCTTCGGCAGTCGGCGCTTCCTCGGCGCCGCGCAACGATTTGCGGAAACCACTGATGGCACCGCCGATATCCTCTCCGAGGCTGCGAATCCTGCCGCTCCCGAAAAGCGTCAGTGCGATCAGGAGCACTATCAGCAGTTGCCAGATACTGATTCCGGAAATTCCCATAAGGTCACAACTCCCGGATCTTGATGTTGCGGTACCAGACCTTGTCGCCGTGATCCTGCAGGGCAATATGGCCGCGATCGGTTCGCGCGAACTGCGGGTAACCGGAAAACTTGCTGTCGGCGAGGCGCGCCCGCCAGTCTTCGGACCAGAGTTGGTAGCTGACGATCCTGCGGCCGTTCAGCCAGTGCTCCACGCGGCCGTCCTCGACCCGGATTATGGTGCTGTTGAATTCCCCCGCGGGCCGCACCGCGGCTTCGCTCGGCGCATAGAGGTCGAACAGGGCTCCCGCGCTGTGGCTGGGCTTTTCCAGTTCCGGGTAGGCGGCGTTGTCGAGTACCTGGTACTCCATGCCGCTCATCCACACTGGGGCGTCTTCGTCGGCCACGCGATAGATGATGCCGCTGTTACCCCGCTCGGATATTTTCCATTCCAGTTGCAACTCGAAATCCGCAAATTTTTCTGCGCTCACCAGGTCTCCGGCCCCGCCGGCGGTGAGTACCAGGTTGCCATCGATCACCTGCCAGGTGTCACCGATCCGGGAGCCATTTACTCCGGTCCAGCCATTGAGTGTCTCGCCGTCAAACAGTGGGCGCCACTGCTCCGCAACGTCTGCCTGCGCACCCTGCTCACAGGTGGAGGCGCCACATAGCAGCGCCAAGCCGACTGCCACCAGCTTTCCGAGTTTCGTTTTTGTTCCGGTTACCATTATTTTTCTCCCGTTCTGCTAGCGGCTTAGCCGGTAAATGTGTTCAGTCTCGGCAGGGCCCGATGCTCTCCCGAACCACCAGATCGAAGGAGAGCTTGGTGCGCTTCTGCTCCAACTGCCGGCAATAATCTGCAGCAGCATCTGTCCAGCTCCACCACCGGATAGCTGGCGTCGTCGGCAATGCGTTCACGGGCATTGACCATAGGTCCCGACACAGCCAGGGCCGTGTCCTTATCCGCGAAGGGATAACGGCAGTCGAGCTGGATCAGGCCGTCGGCCTGGCTGGTCAGTGCCATACCGGCGTAGAAGTGCTTCCGCTCAGGCTTGCCCTGGGTATCCCCCAACAGTACCGAATAGCCCTGGTCCTGCGCGGCCTGCTCTGTTCCCCTGATCACCTTGGAGAAGAAAGGGTTGGCAACATTGGGCACCAGCACCACGACCGCAAAGGGTTCTCCCGAGCCCAGACCGATCACGAATATGGACAGGTTGCCGACCAGGAATACCCTTTTGTAGCGGGCTGCCTCTGCGGGAGCTTTCATCTGATCCCTCTCCGTTGTCATTATTATTTATTTTTTCGGTGTCACCGGCCCGGTTTCAGTCCAGGCCCAGTATCCTGCGGTTTCTAGCAGTCGATGCACGGCAGTGTAACCGGTTACATTCGAGTTTCGCAACCTTCGTCGACGAATAAAAAGGGAGTTGGCGCCATATTCACCACCAGCCCTCAGCAAATCGAGAGCAGGCAGGAACTCTGAAAGTCCTCGCTAAAACGAGGGCAATACCTTCACTGAGACCGGATCATTCTGAAGAGAAAGAATAGAGATAGAGTCAGGAGGGAATTGATGATTTTATGGAAGAGGGGCTGCGTAGGAACACAATAGCTTCTACTAACAAGCCCCCTTGGGTAGCATTTATCGCGGTGCAGAGTACTTTTGGATTGGGGTTCGCGCTAGCTGACCTTTTCCCCATGCGCCTGCTTATCGGCGTGATAGGAAGAACGCACCAGCGGCCCGCAGGCGGCGTGCTTGAAGCCGATCTGTTCGGCGTAGCGGCGGTACTCCTCGAACTCGTCCGGGTGCACGTAGCGCTGCACCGGCAGGTGCTCTTTACTGGGCTGCAGGTACTGGCCAATGGTCAGCATGTCGATATCGTGCGCGCGCATATCGTCCATCACCCGGAATATTTCTTCCTTCTCCTCACCCAGGCCCACCATCAGGCCGGACTTGGTCAGCACGTCCGGGCGGCGCTTCTTGTATTCCTGGAGGAGTTTCAGCGACCACTTGTAGTTGGCGCCGGGGCGGGACTCGCGGTAGAGGCGCGGCACCGTTTCCAGGTTGTGGTTGAACACGTCCGGGGCCTCTTTTTCGAGGATATCCAGCGCAATGTCCATGCGGCCGCGGAAATCCGGGGTCAGGATTTCCACCTGCAGGTTCGGGGAGTGTTCGCGGGAGATGCGGATGCAGTCGGCGAAGTGCTGGGCACCGCCGTCGCGCAGGTCGTCGCGGTCCACCGAGGTGATCACCACATAGCGCAGGCCCATGGCGGCGATGGCTTCTGCCAAATGTTGCGGCTCCTCCGGATCCAGCGGGTTCGGCTTGCCGTGGCCCACGTCGCAGAAGGGACAGCGGCGGGTACAGATCTCGCCCATGATCATGAAGGTGGCGGTGCCGCCGCTGAAGCACTCGCCCAGGTTGGGGCAGCTGGCCTCCTCACACACGGTGGCGAGTTTCTGCGAGCGCAGGATGCTCTTGATGCGGTCCACCTCCTTGGAGGCGGGCACCTTGACACGGATCCAGTCCGGCTTGCGCAATACCTGGTCGCTGGCAATCACCTTGACCGGGATGCGCTCCACCTTGTCGCCATCGCGCAGCTTCTCGCCCTGCTGCAGGCGGCGGGTGCGTTTTACCGGTACCAGGTCGGGCCTCTCGGTTCTGGAATTATCAGCCATTGCTCGTTTCCTGCTTCTCTGTGTCCTGCTCAGGGGCGCTGAGTCGCGTAAAAATGGGTTCTTCCAGCGGCTGCCAGTTTTCCTCCGGCAGCGCCAGGGTGCGCAACAGTTCGCGCACGAAAATCTCTGCCACCCGGTTCCAGCCGGGCACCGGCTGTACCAGTTCGGCCATCTGCACCATCTGCATGCCGGCATAGCCGCAGGGGTTGATGCGCAGGAAGGGCGCCAGGTCCATATCGATATTGATCGCAATGCCGTGGAAGCTACAGCCGCGGCGTACCCGCAGGCCGATGGAGGCGATCTTGTTGCCGGCGCGGGGGCCCTCGGTCAGGTAGACGCCCGGCGCATCGGGGCGGGGGGCGGCGGCGATGCCGAATTCTTTCAGCATTTCGACGGTGGCGGTCTCCAGCGCGGTGACCAGGTCGCGCACGCCTATCCTGGCGCGGCGCAGGTCCAGCAGCGGGTAGACCACCAGTTGGCCGGGGCCGTGGTAGGTCACCTGGCCGCCGCGGTCCACCTGCACCACCGGTATGTCACCGGTGTTCAGCAGGTGCTCCGCCTTGCCCGCCTGGCCCTGGGTGAACACCGGTTCGTGCTCCACGCACCAGATCTCGTCCAGGCTGCTACCGTCACGGCTATCGGTGTAGCGGGACATGGCGCGCCACACGGACTCGTAATCGCGCCGGCCCAGGTTCCTGACAATGGTCATCAGAGCACCATATGCACCGACGGGTGCGCCTTGAGTTCCTCGAACAGCGCCTGCAGCTGCGCCTCGCCGGTGGCGACGATAAAGAAGGTCATGGAGGTGAAGTTGCCGCCCCTGCTGTCGCGCAGGGTGATGCGCTCCTCATCCAGGCCAGGTGCGTGGCGGCGCATGACTTCCAATACGAATTCATGCACCTCGTCATCGGCATCGCGGACGACCTTGACCATATAGTCTTCGCAGGGGAACTCGATTTTCGGGGGCTGCTGATTGGGATCTCGACTCATACCGCTCTCCGGGGCCGCACAGTAGACAGGGTGAAACCGGGGCGCGACCGGGCGGCGATTATACAGTGGTGCGTGTTTAGTGGACAGGGAGTGCTGTGCGTAGGGGCGAACCTTGTGTTCGCCCGGCGGGCCTGCGGCCCGTTGCGGAGCTGGAGCTCCGCGGTCCCGGGTCCCGAGTCCCGAGTCCCGAGTCCCGAGTCCCGAGTCCCGAGTCCCGAGTCCCGAGTCCCGAGTCCCGGCAGATTAGCTGAAGAAGCCCATCACAAAGCGTTTGATCGCGTCCCAGATGCGCTTGAAGAAGCCGGCTTTCTCCACCTCCTCGGCGGCCACGGCCTTGACCTCGGCGACCGTCTCGCCGTCCAGGGTCACAACCACCTTGCCGACCGGCTGGCCCTTTTCCAGCGGGGCTTCCAGTTCGCCGTCGATGATCAGGTCGGCCTTGATGCTCTCCTCGCCGCCGCGGGGAATGGTGACAAAGACATCCTTCTCCACGGCAATGCCCACCTGCGGTTCCTTACCGCCCCAGACGCGCTCTGTCTGCAGGATATCGTCCTTGCTGTAGACCTTGTGGGTCTGGTAGTAGCGGAAGCCGTAGGCGAGCAGCTTCTGGGTTTCGCCGGCACGCTTCTCGTCGCTATCGGTGCCGACGACGACGGCGATCAGGCGCATGCCGCGCTTCACCGCGGAGGCCACCAGGCAGTAGCCGGCCTCTTCGGTGTGGCCGGTCTTGATGCCGTCCACCGCCGGGTCGCGCCACAGCAGGCGGTTGCGGTTGGGCTGGTTGATCCCGGCGTAGCTGAAGTACTTCTCCGAGTAGATTTTGTAGTGTTCGGGGTGATCGGCGATCAGCGCACGGGCCAGGGTACCCAGGTCGCGGGCGGTGGTCAGGTGGCCCTCCGCCGGCCAGCCGGTGGCGTTGACGAAGTGGGTGTCCTCCATGCCCAGCAGTTCCGCCTGCTGGTTCATCACCTCGGCGAACACCTCCTCGCTGCCGGACACGTGTTCGGCCAGCGCGATACTGGCGTCGTTGCCGGACTGCACGATCACACCGCGCAACAGGTCAATCACCGGCACCCGGTCGCCCACCTTGACGAACATCTTGGAGCCGCCCTTGCGCCAGGCCTTCTCCGAGATGCGCACCTTGTCATCCTCTTTGATACTGCCCTTCTCGATTTCCTCGGAAACGATGTAGGCGGTCATCATCTTGGTGAGACTGGCCGGCGGAATCTGCTTGTCCGCATCGTGCTCCACCAGCACCTGGCCGGTGTGGGCATCGAGCAGCAGGTAGGCTTCCGCGGCCAGCTGCGGCGGCGCCGGAATCAGCGACTGGGCCTGGGCCATGCCGGCACAGAACAGCAGGAGGGTGCAGGCGATAAGGCGCTTGGTCATGAGTGAGTGTCTCATTGTTCCTCGTATTTGTTGATTTCTTCCCGAAAGCAAAGTTTTTTAGTCACTCGGGCCATCCATGGCCCTCGCCCTTTCGGGCAGCCTTCGGCAGTGCTAAACGGCAAATCCGGCCGTTCCAGGCATTCACGGCGCCTGCGGCCCTGCCGTTTAGTCGTAGACAACCTGCGGCTGTCCCAGGCGATTCTGCTCCACCGTCTCCCGCGCTGCTACCAAAGCGCGCTGCTGGGCGAGGGGGCCGATGCGCACACGGTATAGCCTCTTGCCGTCACGCTCAACAGGACTGACCGATACAGGATAGTCGACCACGGCCGACACCCGTGCGCGCATGGTGTTGGCCTGGTCGGCATTGCTGTAGGCGCCAACCTGCAGATAGGTATTCTCCGGCAGCTTGAAACTGGCGTCCCGGGCCAGGGCCTCGCGCGCGGCCACGTCCTTTTCCATCGCCAGGGTCTGTCCCGCCGCGGGCAGCGAATCCGGGTCCAACGCCTCCACTTCGACCCGCGCCACCCCCTTGTTGATGTAACCCAGTTTCTGCGCCGCGGTGTAGCTCAGGTCGATGATGCGCCCGGGCACGAAGGGGCCGCGATCGTTGACGCGCACTATGACGCTACGGCCGTTCTCCAGGTTGGTTACCTTGGCGTAGCTGGGCAGCGGCAGTGTCTTGTGGGCCGCGGACATGGCGTACATATTGTAGACCTCTCCGTTGGCGGTGCGGCGGCCGTGGAACTTGGTACCGTACCAGGAGGCGTGACCGCGCTCCCTGTAACCCTTGACGTCGCCGCGCACCCGGTAGGTGACACCGTTGACTCTGTAGGGGGATTTATTGCCAGCCTGGCCGATGGGCTCGCGCACCGGTGTCGGCTCGGGCGCCGCCAGCATGTCCACCGGAACCGGCGGGCCGCTGTCCTTGATAGGATCTTGGACGGGATCTTTGGCGGGTTTGCTCGGCTGGCCGCTACAGGCCGCCAATAGGAGAGCGGCCAATACCGCTCCCAGTCGCGCATTGTACTGAAACATGATTCCCCCCGGCGCGCGGCGCTAAACTGCCGCCCCCAAGCCGCTTTTCTTCGATACTGCTAATTAATTTGAATTGGTTCGATTACCGGTTTTGTATTTGGTTCCGGGGCGCGCCGTACACCCCCTCCCCCGCAAGCGGGAGAGGGAGCCAATCTTTCGGATCTCGGGCGCCCCCGAGTCCCGAGTCCCGAGTCCCGAGTCCCGAGTCCCGAGTCCCGAGTCCCGAGTCCCGAGTCCCGAGTCCCGATATTATGACCTTCCGCCGCGCGCCTTGACGATCTCCTGGGCCAGGTCGTAGGCCGCCATGGCGTAGAGGCGGCTGCGGTTGTAGCGGGTGATCGTGGAAAAGTTGTTGAGCCCTATCCAGTACTGCTTGCCCTGCTGCGTCTGCAGGGAAAACACGCTGGCGGGCATGTCCGGCGCCACCTGGGCGGTGGTGGGAAAACCCTTTTCCGCCAGTTGGCCGACGGTCCAGTTGGTATCCAGCGAGTCGTTGACGATGGTCATGTCGGCGTTGGGGCGCGGATTGGCGAGCACCGTTACCGGCTCGCCGGGCTTCCAGCCGTGCCGGGCAAAATAGTTGGCGACGCTGCCGATGGCGTCCTCGGTGTCGGTCCAGATATCGATATGGCCGTCGCTGTTGAAGTCCACCGCGTAGGCGCGGTAGCTGGACGGCATAAACTGGCCGAAACCCATGGCGCCGGCATAGGACCCCTTCAATTCGGTGGGGTCAAAATCCTGGTCGCGGGCCAGCAGCAGGAAGTTTTCCAGCTCCTTGGTGAAGAACCGGGAGCGGCGCGGGTAGTTGAAGGCCAGGGTGGCCAGCGCATCCAGCACGCGATAGCCGCCCATATTGCCGCCGTAGCGGGTCTCTATGCCGATGATGGCGACGATCATCTCCGCCGGCACGCCGTATTTCTTCTCGGCCTTAGCCAGCGCCTTGGCGTTCCTGTCCCAGAAGTCGACACCGCCGGCGATACTCTGCGGAGTGACGAACAGTTCGCGGTATTCGTACCAGGGCTTGGCCTTTTCCGCCGGGCGCTTGATGGCCTTGAGGATGGATTCCTTCAGCTTGGCCTCGCGCATCAGGGCGATGAGTTCCTCGCGGTCGAAGTCGTGTTTTTCCACCATGTAGTCGACGAATGCCTTGGCGTGGACATTCTCTCCGTGGCCGGGCTCCTGGGCGCAGGCGGCGAGCATCAATCCCATCCCGGCCAATAATCCTGTGGTCCACTTCAAAACAACCGCTCCTGTTCTCATAGTGCGTCTCTACATCCCGGTTCTTAACATTCGAGTTCTTATTGGGCGCGCTAGAAAGATACCCTGCGCCGCTCCGTGCCTATCGCCATCAGGATACCGAATCCCGCCATCAGTGTAACGACCGAGGTTCCGCCGTAGCTAACAAGCGGCAGCGGTACCCCCACCACCGGCAGCAACCCGGTGACCATGCCGATATTCACAAACACATAGACAAAGAAAGTGAGGGTAATACTCCCCGCCAACAGCCGCCCGAAGACCTGCTGGGCCATAAAACTAATATAGATGCCGCGCGCGATGATCAATACATAGAGCAGCAACAGCAACAGTGCGCCGCGCATGCCCCACTCCTCTGACAGTACCGCGATGATAAAATCCGTGTGGCTCTCCGGCAAAAAATCCAGCTGCGACTGGGTGCCCTGCATATAGCCCTTGCCGTATATCCCCCCGGAGCCTATGGCCGCCTTCGACTGGAAGATATTCCAGCCGGCGCCAAGGCGGTCCGCGTCCGGATTGAACAGGGTGAGGATGCGCTGGCGCTGGTAGTCGCGCAGGCCCCACTGCCAGATGGGCCAGGCCGCCACCGCCAGCGCCATGGCGGCGCCGCCGATCATCTTCCAGCTGAGGCCGGCCAGGTAGAGCGCAAACAGGCCGGAGGCGGCGATCAGGATGGAGGTGCCCAAGTCTGGCTGGCGCACGATCAACGCCGCCGGCACGGCCACTATCGCCAGGGCCCCGAGCACAGTGACGAAGGACGGCGGCAGTGTGCGCTTGTGCAGGAAGGCCGCCACCGACATGGGCACCGCCAGCTTCATGATCTCGGAGGGCTGGAAGCGGAAGCCGCCCAGTTCCAGCCAGCGCTGCGCCCCCTTGGCGCCCACGCCGACAAACAGTACCGCCGCCAGCAGGCCGCAGCCGCCCAGGTAGGCCCAGGGCGACCAGCGCCGATAGACGTCCAGCGGTATCTGCGCGACCACAAACATGCCCACAAATGCCGCCACCATAAACACGGCCTGGCGCTTTACATAGTGCACATCGCCGCCGGCGGCGCTGTAGAGCACCCCCAGCCCCACGGATGCCAACACCATCAGCAGTACCAGCAGCGGCACGTCGACATGCCAGCGGCGCGACAGGCTCACCGGGCGACTGAGGCCACCATGGGAATCCGGCAACCGGTGCATGTAGTCGCGGCTAGCCACGGAGGCGCCCTCCTTTCCTATCGGTGCTCGCAGGCGCCAGGGCCGCCTCTTCCACGGGGCGCGACATCCAGTCGAAGAAGACCTCCCGCGCCACCGGCGCGGCCATCTTGCCACCGCTCTCGCCGTTTTCCACCAGCACCGCAACGGCGATCTGCGGATCGTCCACCGGCGCGAAGGCCACGAACAGGGCGTTGTCACGGAGGCGCTCCTTGAGCGCCTCCGAGTCGTAGCGTTCGCCCTGGGCGATGCCCACTATCTGGGCGGTGCCGGACTTGCCGGCCACCCTGAAGTCCAGGTCCTTGCCGGCCCTCTTGCCGGTGCCTCGGGTGTTGTAGACCACCGCCTCCATACCCTCGAACACCAGGTCCCAGTGCTCCGGCCTGGCCTCCACGTGGTGCAGCACCTCCGGTGGCTGCTCCACGCCGTCCACCGCCATCACCACCTGGGGTTTGTAGTGGGTGCCGCGGTTGGCGATAGTGGCGGTCATCACCGCCAGCTGCAGCGGCGTGGCCAGCACGAATCCCTGGCCGAGCACCGCGTTCAGGCTGTCGCCGGGGAACCAGGGCATGCCGCGGGCACCACGCTTCCAGGCCCGCGACGGGAAGAGGCCCGGGCGCTCCACCGGCAGGTCGATTCCGGCTTTGGCCCCGAGGCCGAAGCGGGTGGCGATATCGTACATACCGTCGATGTTCCAGCGGTACGCCATGTCCCAGAAATAGGTATCGCAGCTCTGCTCCAGCGCCTGGATCAGGTCCACCTTGTCGCCGTGGCCCCAGCGTATGTGGTCGCGGTAGATGCGCGGGTCGTTGGGCAGCTTGTAGAAGCCCGGGTCCTTGATGCTGGTTTCGGCGGTGATGACACCGGCTTCCAGGCCGCCGAGGGCCATCATCGGCTTCAGGGTCGATCCCGGCGCGTACTGGCCCTGCAGGGCGCGATTGAACAGGGGAACGTCGAGGGAGTCGGACAGGGCCCGGTAGTCGTTGAAGCTGATACCGGTGACGAAGAGGTTGGGGTCGAAGGACGGCTTGCTGACAAACGCCAGCACGCCGCCGGTCTTCACGTCTATGGCCACCACGGCACCGCGGTGCTCGCCCAGGGCCTGGGTGGCCACCTCCTGCAGGCGCGCGTCCAGGTGCAGGGTCAGTTCGGTGCCGGGCTTGGGATCGTGGCGCTCCAACACCTTCAGCACGCGGCCGCGGGCGTTGGTCTCCACATTCTCGTAGCCCACCTCGCCCAGCAGCAGGTCTTCGTAGGAGCGCTCCAGGCCCGCCTTGCCGATGCTCTGGGTGCCGCGGTAGCGGCGCACGTCCTCCTCGGAGAAGGTGGCCAGGTCGCGCTCGCTGATGCGGCCCACATAGCCGACGCTGTGGGCGAAGAGATTGGTGAGCGGGTAGTAGCGCACCAGCTCCGCCTCCACCGAGACCCCGGGCAGGCGGAACTCGTTGACGCTGATGCGGGCGATTTCCTCCTCGTTCAAACGGAAGCGCAGCGGCACCGGCTCGAAGGGGCGCCGCCGCTCCATGCGCTTGTGGAATTTCTCCACGTCGCTGTCGTCGAGGCGCACCAGACGGCCGATCAGCTCCAGGGTCCCGTCCAGGTCCCGCACCCGCTCGCGCACTATCGCAAGGGTGTAGCTGGGGCGGTTGTCCGCCAGCAGTGTGCCGTTGCGGTCGTAGATAAGCCCGCGGGTGGGCGCCACCGGGCGCACCTGGATGCGGTTCTCATCGGACTGGGTGCGGTAGTCGTCGTAGTTGACCACCTGCAGGTTGTAGAAGCGCGCCACCAGCACCCCCAGCAGCAGGGTCACACCGGCGAGCGCCACCAGCATGCGGTTGCGGAACAGCCGCTGCTCGGTCAGGGGGTCCTTGAGGTGCAGGTCGTAGGGCATGGGGTAGTTTGTGGGGCTGGCGCGTAAATAGCTGACTAATGAGTGTACAGGTTTAACGGAGAATGATGAATGCGCGATTTGGCATTTCCCCGCCGCTCCTACGGCATGAGATCTACCTGCGCATACCAAATTACTTGTGATACGGATGACCCGCCAATAGCGTCCAGGCGCGGTAGATCTGTTCCGCCAGCAGCACCCGCACCAGCGGGTGCGGCAGGGTAAGGGGGGACAGGGACCAGCGCTGGTGGGCGCGGGACAGGCAGTCGACGGAGAGGCCGTCGGGCCCGCCGATCAGCAGGCTGACGTTTTCGCCCTGCATCTGCCATCCCCGCAGCTGCTCCGACAACTGCTCCGTGCTCCAGGGCTTGCCCTTCACGTCCAGAGCGACCAGGTGGTCCCGCGGCCCCATGGCCGCGAGCATGGCCTCGCCCTCTTTCTGGCGCGCCTTTTCGATCAGCGCCGGGGAGTTCTTCTGGCCGCGCTGGCCCAGCGGTATCTCCACCATCTCCAGCGCCAGCTCCCGCGGCAGCCGCTTGGCGTACTCGGCGTAGCCCTCCTGTACCCAGACCGGCATTTTGCCACCGGCGGCGATGATTCGGATCTTCATAGTGAGTAATCAGTGGTCAGTGGAAAGCGGCTTTATCCAAATCCAACTCGAGTTTCGGAGCTCACATCGAGGGCAGGAAACCTCCGGCTGGCACTGTGCGAGGCCCTGCTGCCGGTGGCCACCGGGCAAATATTTACCGATGAGGTTTTTTGCCAGGTGGCCACTGGCAGCAGGGCCGCTCGAAGGCTCCCCTCGGCATTGGCAATCCCGTGAACTCCCTTCTAACCGCTGAACACTCACTCCCGGTGCGGATCGCTGCCGTCGGCGTCTTCGCGGGTGTTCGGGGTCATGGACCAGAGCTTCTCCAGGTCGTAGAAGCTGCGCACATCCGCCAGCATCACGTGCACCACCAGGTCGCCGTAGTCCACCAGTACCCAGTCGCCCTGCTCCATGCCCTCGACACCGATGGGGCGCACGCCGGCCTTCTTGCCCTCTTCCACCACATTGTCGGCCAGGGATTTGACCTGGCGGTTGGAGGTGCCGGTGCAGATCACCAGGCTGTCCATTACATCGGAGAGTTCGGACACATCCAGGGCGACGATGTCCTTGCCCTTCAGGTCCTCCAGTGCCGCCACGGCGATTTCTTTGATATTCGTCATAACACCTTTGTTTACTTAGCGGCCGCCTTCCACGGCCTTTCGATAGAGTTGATTGTCGTCAATATATTGCAGCACCGCCGCCGGCAGCAGGTAGCGTGGGGACTGGCCGCTGTATATCAGGTGGCGGATATCGGTAGCGGAGATCGGCAGCAGCGTCTGCTCCCGCACCACCAGGCGCCCGCGGGACTCGCTGTGCAGGTCCTCAACTTTGCCGGCGTGCCCCCGCAGCAGACCAGCCACTTCACCATCCGTCGGCAGCTGCCAGCCGGGGCGGGTTACCACCACCAGGTGGGCCAGCTCCAGCAGCTGTTCCCAGCGGTGCCAACTGGGCAGGGTGCGCAGCGAGTCCAGCCCCATGCAGAAGCTGATGGAAACCTCTTCCCCCAGTTCGCCGCGCAGTTCTTCCAGGGTGTCCACCGTGTAGGTGGGCCCGGGGCGATTGAGCTCGCGTTCGTCCAGTTGCAGCTCGCCGCAGCCCTCCAGCGCCAGCGCCAGCATCTGCCGGCGGTGCGCGGCGGACACGCCCGGCGTCTCCCGGTGCTTCGGCTGGTGGCTGGGGAGCAGGCGCATCTCGTCGAAGCCCAGCGCCTGGCGCAGCTCCAGCGCCATGCGCAGGTGGCCGAAGTGCACCGGGTCGAAGGTGCCGCCGAACAGGGCGATGGTGTGCCGTTTGCTGCTCATTACTGGCGAATATGCCCGTCGCCCAGCACTATCCACTTCTGCGACGTGAGCCCCTCCAGGCCCACCGGACCGCGGGCGTGGATCTTGTCGGTGCTGATACCGATTTCCGCGCCCAGGCCGTACTCGAAGCCGTCCGCGAAACGGGTGGAGGCGTTCACCATGACCGAGCTGGAGTCCACCTCGGCCAGGAAGCGCCGCGCGCGGCTGAAGTCCTCGGTGACTATGGACTCGGTGTGGCCGGAGCCGTACTGCGCTATATGGTCCATGGCGCCGTCCATGTCCCCGACCACACGGATCGACAGCACCGGCGCCAGGTACTCCTCGCTCCAGTCGCTCTCGCTGGCCGCACTGCAGTCCGGAATTATCGCCCGCGTCCGCTCGCAGCCGCGCAGCTCCACGCCCTTTTCCCGGTAGGCGTCCGCCAGCCGCGGCAGTACCTTCCCTGCAATGCCCTCGGCCACCAGCAGGCTCTCCATCGCATTGCAGACACCGTAGCGGTGGGTCTTGGCGTTCAGGGCGATATTGAAGGCCTTTTCCGCGTCGGCGCGATCGTCCAGGTAGACATGGCAGACGCCGTGCAGGTGCTTGATCACCGGTACCCGCGCTTCGCGGCTGACCCGCTCGATCAGGCCGGGGCCGCCGCGGGGCACTATCACGTCAACGTATTCCGGCATGGTGATCATGGCGCTCACCGCGGCGCGGTCGGTGGTGTCCACCACCTGTACCGCCGTCTCCGGCAGGCCCGCCTCCTTGAGGCCGCTGGCGATGCAGGCGGCGATGGCGCCGTTGGAATGCAGCGCCTCGCTGCCCCCGCGCAGTATGGTAGCGTTGCCGGACTTCAGGCACAGGCTGGCGGCGTCTATGGTCACATTGGGGCGGGACTCGTAGATGATGCCCACCACGCCCAAGGGCACGCGCATCTTGCCCACCTGTATGCCGCTGGGGCGGTATTTCAGGTCCTCGATCTCACCCACCGGATCCGGCAGTTCGGCGATCTGGTGCAGTCCCTCGATCATCGCGTCTATGCGCACATCGGTCAGCTCCAGCCGGTCCAGCAGCGCCGCGTCCAGGCCGTTGTCGCGGCCGGCCTGCATATCCCGCGCGTTGGCCACCAGCACCTCCCCGCGGTGCTTGTCCAGCTGTGCGGCTATGGCCTCCAGGGCGCGGTTCTTGGTCGCGGTATCGGCGCGGGCCATCTGCCTCGCCGCGGCGCGCGCGGCGCGTCCCATCTCTTCGAGCTTGGTGAGAGTGGACGGGGTGGATTGCTGGTCGGCTGTGGAACTGTTCACTTCGGCTCTCCGTGCGACGTTCGGTGGGCCGCGCAGTATAACCGTTGTGTCCTGTAAGGTGCTAAATGCGGTTATCAGAGCTCCCCAAATCGTTCACAGTTGGGCGCCGCTCGCCGGGAATGGCGTGCCCTTTCCAAGAGCGGCAACGCTGCTGTGGACCCTCTCTACCAGGTGAAGAGGGGGGAGCTCCCTTCGGGCGGGCCGCTAAGCAGCCATCTACTGCGTTGCATTTGCTTGACGTAGCCTACTATGCCTGCATCTGGCCGCTTAGCGGCCCGCTGATAACCGCATTTAGCACCTTACAGGACACTACTCCCTGGCCCAGCGGTCCAGGTTGGCGGCTATGTCCGCCAGGCGCACCAGCGGGTCCGGTATGGCGAGCAGCTCCACCCGCACCCTGTCGTCGAGGGGCAGCAGCTGCGCCAGTTGCCAGGCCAGGGCGTCGGCGGAATCCACCGGGGAGAATTTGAGGGACAGCACGGCGGCGTGCTGTTTCAGCTCGTCCAGCACCGCCAGCAGGCCATCGCAATCCGCGGGGATCGGCTTGGGTGCCTCTTCCGCCAGCCACTCCACCTCGCCGAGCAGCAGGCCGTCCCCAGCCCTGCTGGTGCCGCTGATATGAAAGCGGCGCTCGCCGACCACCTGCACATGCAGCAGCCCCTCCACCCCCTGGCTCCAGTCGACGATCTTCACGTAGACCCCGTAGGGCCACACGTTGGCGCGCCCCACCTCGCCGCCGGAGCGGACCAGCACCACGCCGAAGCCGCTGTCCGCCTTCAGGGTCTCGCTGACCAGGCGCAGGTAGCGCTGTTCGAAGATGCGCAGCGGCAGGGTCACGCCGGGAAACAGCGCCACGTTCAGTGGGAACAGGGGGATCTGGGGCAAGGTTCTCTCTCTGACCGGATCTACTGACCTTAAAGATAACATCCGCGCCGGCGGCCAACGGAAAAGAATTCTGTGCCAGCTCGTCTAAACTGATTGGAAACAGGGTTCCGGAGAATTCCGATGCGCTGGCGCCAGGGTCGCAGAAGCAGCAATATCGAGGACCGCCGCGGCCAGTCACCCGGCAGGGGCATGGGCGGACTCGGCAACCTGTTGGCACTGGCACCCTTCCTGCTGCGCAGCAAGACCGGCTGGCTGATCCTGGCCGCCATCGCCGCCTTCTACCTCTTCGGCGGCGATCGCCTGTTCGAGGGCATGCCCCAGCAAGCGCCGCCCCAGGGCACAGGGCAGCCCGACCAGACCGCCCCCGGCGACGAGGTGGCGGACTTCGTCTCGGTGGTGCTGGCGGATACCGAGGACGCCTGGGGCCAACTGTTCCAGACCGCCGGATACCGCTATGAGCCGCCGAAGCTGGTGCTCTACGACGATGTGGTGCGTTCCGCCTGCGGCCTCAACACCGCCGCCGTAGGCCCCTTCTACTGTCCGACGGACAGCAAGGTCTACCTGGATCTCAGTTTTCTCGGCGACCTGAAGCGCCTTGGCGCGCCCGGCGATTTCGCCTTCGCCTATGTGATCGCCCACGAGGTGGGCCACCATGTGCAGAACCTGCTGGGCACCTCGCAGAAGGTGCAGCAGGCGCGCATGCAGTCCGGCCAGGTCACCGCCAACCGCTTGTCGGTAATGCTGGAACTGCAGGCGGACTGCTTCGCCGGCGTCTGGGCCTTCTACGCCCACCGCGACCGGCAGATGCTGGAGCCCGGGGATGTCGAGGAGGGGCTGGCCGCCGCCGCGGCGGTGGGCGACGACCGGCTGCAGAAGCGCGCCGGCCGCGCCGTGTCCCCGGACTCTTTCACCCACGGCAGCGCCGAGCAGCGGGTCTACTGGTTCAAGCAGGGATTCACCAGCGGCGATGTGAACAAGTGCAACACCTTCGCCGCCCTGTCCGGCCGGCAATAAAGGGGGCAGTGATGAGTGGCGGTCGTGAGGCAGGCGCACTAAGCTGCTGCCGGAGAACAGCCCTATTTAGGAGAAATTCCGATGGCCAAAGCCAAAGCGCGACATATCCTCGTCGAGACAGAGGAGAAATGCCTCGATCTGAAGAAGCAACTGGATGAAGGCGCCGATTTCGGCATCCTCGCCCAGGAGCATTCCAAGTGCCCCTCCGGCCGCACCGGCGGCGACCTGGGGGAATTCAGCCAGGGGCAGATGGTGCCTGAGTTCGACAAGGCGGTGTTTTCCGGCGAGCTGAACAAGGTGCAGGGGCCGATCAAGACCCAGTTCGGCTATCACCTGGTGGAGGTCACCAGCCGCAGCGACTGACCCGCCCTCCGATGCAACAGAGTTTTGTAGGGTGGATAAGCGCCAAGCGCATCCACCAATTGGCCGCGGCTTCCGGTGGATGCGCCGGCGTGGATGCGCCCGGCGTGGATGCGCCCGGCGTGGATGCGCTTGACGCTTATCCACCCTACAGCTTTCCTCAATGCAGACAAAAAAGCCGGGCGGCAAATGCACGCCCGGCTTTTTATTTTGCTAACTGACAGTTCAAATCAGGAGCTAACCAGCTCCTCCCCCGCCGCCAGCGGCTTTCCCGCCGGCTTTTCCGGCAGCTCAGGCGCCGGCAGCGGCTTGATCAACAGCAGCAGCAGCGGCAGCAGTGTCAGCGAGCCCAGCAGGGCCGCGGACATGGCCAGGGCGGTGAGCAGGCCGAAGTAGATGGACGGCACAAACTCGGACAGGGCCAGTATCGAGAAGCCTGCGATGATAGTGATGGCGGTGTAGAACATGGCCCGGCCGATGGTCGCGTGGCTGCGGTGCATGGTCGCCAGGTAGTCGCCGTCCTTCGCGAACTCCTCGCGGAAGCGGTATATGTAGTGGATCGCGTGGTCCACGCCGATGCCCACGGTGATTGCGGCAATGGTGATGGTCATCATGTCCAGCGGTATGCCGGCCAGGCCCATGCCGCCGAGCACCACGCAGGCGGCGAGCATATTCGGCACCAGGGCGATAATCGCCAGCCACAGGGACCGGAACAGCACCAGGAACATCAGCAGTATGCCGACAAACACCGCGCCCAGGGTCAGTATCTGCGACTTGAACAGGCTCTGCAGCATATTGTTATAGAGCACCAGCAGGCCCGTCTGGTGCATATATTCCGGCGTTATGCCCATTTCGTTTTCGGCGTAGTCGTAGATGCGCTGGATCAGTTCGCCGCGGCGCAGGTTCGGGTCCGTCTCCATCACCCGCAGGGTGATGCGTGCCTGCTGGTGCTCCACCGACAGGTAGGGCTCCACCAGCACATCGCTGATCTCCTCCGGCAGGCTGGTGCGCGCCACCGCCAGCTCGAAGTCGTTCAGCGGACCGCCGTTCAGGTCCCGCGCCACCTTGTACAGGGTGGCCAGGGACTGCACCTTGCCGATTTCCGGTTGCTGCTCCAGGTAGTCGTGCAGCTGCTCTATCTGCGCCAGGCCGGCGACGGTAAACCAGTAGCTCTGCTCCGCCGCCTCGCTTTCACCGCCGAAGGGATCGCCGGTGGCGAAGGGGTCTTCCTCGACGCTCTCTTCAGTCACCGCCTCCTCGCCACCGAACGCTTCCTCACCTCCCATGGCGAAGGGGTCTTCTTCGCCCTCGAAAGCAGGCTCCTCGATCTCGGGCTTGTCGAGAACGATATCCAGGGTCACCGTGCCGCCAAGGCGGCGGTCGATCACCAGCATGCCCTGGTAGATCTCGGTGGAATCGTCGAAGTAATCGATAAAGCGGTTTTCCACCTTCAACTGGGAGATGCCCACAGCGCTGGCGATTGCCGCCAGCAGCGACACGCCGAGGACGACGCCGCGGCGGCGCTCGGCGAAGCGGGAGAAGAGCAGCGTAAAGGCGTGGGAGTTGTCGGCACCCATGCCGCCGGTGCGCTTCGGCAGCAGCATCAGCAGTGCCGGAATCATCAGGAAGGACAGCGCCAGGGCCAGGGTCACGCCCATGGTCATCATCCAGCCGAAATCGATCACCGGGCGAATACCGCTCACCACCAGCGACACGAAGGCGACGATGGTGGTCAGTGCCGTGTACAGGCAGGGCTTGGCCATAAAGCGCACCGCGGCCAGGGCCAGCTGCTCGCGGGTCCACTCCGGGTGCTGGGCCGCATATTCGCGGTAGCGCACCGCCAGGTGGATGGTGATCGCCAGGGTGATGATCAGCAGCAGGGCGACGAAGTTGGCGGAGATCACCGTCAGGCGCCAGTCGAGCCAGCTGAGCAGGCCCAGCATCACCACCGCGGTGGTGACGCAGGTGGCCAGCGGTATCAATACCCAGCGCAGCTGGCGGAAGATGATCAGCAGGGTGGCGATGATAAACAGCAGTATGCCCGTGCCGAACACCACCAGGTCACTCTGGATAAAGGAGATCATATCGGCGGTGATCATCGACACGCCGCCGAGGAACAGCTCCGCCTCGCCCTTGTATTGATCGAGAATCTGCCGCACCTCTTCGACGCGCGCGCGGGAGCGCAGCTCCTGCGTCGTGCGATGCTGCAGGTAGACCGCGGAGACCTCCTCCAGGCGCGCGGCTTCCTCCCCGGTCAGGCCCTCGCTGTTGCGCTTGCGGCGCAGGGCATCGCGCTCGCGCACCAGCTCTATGCCGCGGCTGTCCAGCGCGAGATTGACCAGCAGCGCGGTGGTCTGGCCGTCCGGGCTCAGGATCAGTTCGCGGTATATCGGACTGGACAGGAACTCCTGCCGCGCCAGTTTCTTATCAGTGCTCGGCGTGGACAGGGTGCGGATGCCATCGCTGATATCGGCGATCGACAGCTTGGGGCTGTACAGCAGCGGCACATCGAGAATGCTCTGCACGCTGGTCACGCCGTCCACCTCCGCCAGCTGGTCACGCAGGCGGCCCAGGGTGGCGAGCGACTCGTCATCGAACAGGTCGCCGTCCCTGTAGCGGTAGGTGACCACCAGGAAATCGCCGCTGGCGTAGCGCTCGGCGATTTCCCGGTAGTAGTCGACGGACCTGTCGGCCTCCAGGGTCAGCGAGTCCGCGGACGCATCCAGCTTGAAGCGCGGCAGGCCCAGGGCCGCGGCCAGCGCCAGCAGGGCCACCAGCAGCAGCAGCGTCTTCGGCCGCCGGATTACCAGGTTTTCGTAACAGGTCTTTAAGGCTGACAGCATAGGATTTCGCTTAAATTACTAATATAGCTTGCCGCATGGGCGGGAATATTTTACTCACCCCGCCCACTTGGGGAGAACATAAGGTTCGCCCCTACTAATAAACTTGGGATTTTCTAAGACTTGTCGATATGTCCCAGGTCGCGCTCGGGGAACAACAGATCCCTGACCCTCTGTTTAAGTTCCTTGGGCCCGGGAAAACCGCCGTCCCGTTTGCGCTCCCAGATCAGTTCATCGTCCACACGTATTTCAAACACACCGCCGCTGCCGGGCTTCATCGCCACCTGTTCCAGGTCGTCGGCGAAGGTGTAGAGCAGCTCCTGGGCCATCCAGGTGGCGCGCAGCATCCAGTTGCATTGCACACAGTAATGAATGGTAATTGCCGGTTTCATCTGGTCTCTCTTTCGCCCCCCAACTCATTCACCCCAGTTGGGCAGCAGCTTCTGTTCCACGCCCAACTGGTCCAGCAGCCGCGCGACGATGAAGTCCACCAGATCCTCCACTGAACGGGGGCTTTGATAAAAGCCCGGGCTGGCTGGCAGTATCACCGCGCCCATGCGGGTCAGCTTGAGCATATTCTCCAGGTGGATCTCCGAATAGGGCGCCTCCCGCGGTACCAGGATCAACCGGCGGCGCTCCTTCAGGGCCACGTCCGCGGCGCGCTCGATCAGGTTGTTGGAGGCCCCGCAGGCGATCGCCGACAGGGTGCCGCCGCTGGCCGGGCAGATCACCATGCTGGCGGGAGCGCCCGTGCCCGAGGCCACCGGCGAGAACCAGTCCCGTTTGCCGAACAGTGTCAGCTGGCCCTCGCGGGCCCCGAAGCGCTCGGCGAAAAATGCCTGCAGTTGCGCGTCGTCGCCCCCGGGCAACTGATATTCGGTCTCGGTGTCGATCACCACCCGCGCCGCATCGGACATCAGCAGCCAGACTCGCACCTCCGCGGCCAGCAGGCACTGCAGCAGGCGCAGGCCGTACTGGGCACCGGAGGCGCCGGTCATCGCCAGGGTGACTGTCTTACTAAATGAGGGTTGACCCAAAGCAGACCCCGTGTGGTCGGTTAGGAAGCGCGGCCGTGCTTCTGTTCCAGCGCACCTAAAAGACGCTGGTGAATACCGCCGAAGCCGCCGTTGCTCATGACGACGATATGGCTGCCAGGCTCGGCCAGATTGACCGCGGATTCTACCCCAGTCTCGATATTGTCGAAAATCTTCGCCGGCACGGTCGAGTGGTGCACCACTTCCCCCAGGGACCAGTCCATGCCCTCCGGCTGGTACCAGAGCACCAGGTCGGCGCCCGAGCAGGCCTGGGCCAGCTTGTGCTGGTGTACGCCCATGCGCATGGTGTTGGAGCGCGGCTCGATCAGGGCGATGATCTTGTCGTCGCCGACCTTGGCCCGCAGGCCGCTCAATGTGTATTCGATGGCGGTGGGGTGATGGGCGAAGTCGTCGTAGACGCGGATACCGGCCACCTCGCCCAGGCACTCCATGCGCCGCTTGACCCCCTTGAAGCTGCCCAGGGCCAGGGCGCCCAACTTGGGATCCACGCCCACATGGCGCGCCGCGGCCATGGCGGCGAGGCCGTTGCGCACATTGTGCAGGCCGGTCAGGTCCCACTCCACGCGCGCCACCTCGGCGCCGCGGAAACTGACCCCGAAGCTGCTGCCGTCCGCGGCGATATCCACCGCGCACCAGTCTCCCAGGCGCACCCCGTCCTCCACCTCGGTAGAGACGCGCTGCACCTCGCTCCAGCAGCCCTGCTGCAATACGGCTTCCACCGTGTCCTCGGCGGATGCCACTATCAGGCCGTTGCCGGGCACCGTGCGCACGAGATGGTGAAATTGCCGCTGGATGTCCGCCAGGTCGCGGAAGATGTCCGCATGATCGAACTCCAGATTGTTGATGATCAAGGTGCGCGGGCGGTAGTGGACAAACTTGGAGCGCTTGTCGAAGAAGGCGGTGTCGTACTCGTCCGCCTCCACCACGAAGAAGGGGCTCTCGCCGAGGCGCGCGGACACGCCGAAGTTGCCCGGTACGCCGCCGATCAGGAAGCCCGGCTGCATGTCCGCCTTCTCCAGGATCCAGGCCAGCATGCTCGAGGTGGTGGTCTTGCCGTGGGTGCCGGCCACCGCCAGCACCCAGCGCCCGCCGAGGAAGTGGTCGCACAGCCACTGGGCGCCCGATGTATAGGGCAGGCCCCGCTCCAGCACCGCCTCCACCGCCGGGTTGCCGCGGGACAGGGCATTGCCGATGATCACCAGGTCCGGCGCCGGCTCCAGTTGGGCCGGGTCGTAACCCTCGGTCAGTTGGATACCCGCCCGCTGCAGCTGGGTGCTCATGGGCGGATAGACGTTGGCATCCGAACCGGTCACCTTGTGCCCCTCGGCCACGGCCAGCTGGGCCAGGCTGCCCATAAAGGTGCCGCAGATGCCTAGAATATGGATATGCATGGCGGAAATTTGTACTCCTGGAGATAGCGGCGCAAGCTTAACACGGCGTTTGACAGCAGTACTTGTCAAATACCCCAGTTTCGATGCAATTTCATCGCCATTCCATTAGACTCCGCCCCCTCATTTGCCAGCCTCAACCCCCTTGTAGGATGACCATGTCGATGAAGAACGCCTTTTATGCTCAATCTGGCGGCGTGACCGCTGTGATCAATGCTTCCGCCTGCGGTGTGATCGAAGCCGCGCGCGAGTATCACGACCACATCGGCACTGTGTACGCGGGGTTGAACGGCATACTCGGCGCCCTGCGCGAGGAACTGATCGACGTGGGCCAGGAAAGTGTGGACACCGTCACCGCCCTGCGCCACACCCCCTCCGGCGCCTTCGGCTCCTGCCGCTACAAGCTGAAGAGCCTGGAGGAGAACCGGGCCGAGTACGAGCGCCTGATCGAGGTGTTCAAGGCCCACGATATCGGCTACTTCTTCTATAACGGCGGCGGCGACTCCGCCGACACCTGCCTGAAGGTGTCCCAGCTGTCCGAGACCATGGGCTACCCCATCCAGGCCATCCACATCCCCAAGACCGTCGACAACGACCTGCCGATCACCGACAACTGCCCCGGCTTCGGCTCCGTGGCCAAGTATGTGGCCGTGTCCACCAAGGAGGCCTCCCTGGACGTGGCCTCCATGTGCGCCACCTCCACCAAGGTGTTCATCCTCGAGGTGATGGGCCGCCACGCCGGCTGGATCGCCGCCGCCGGCGCCCTGGCCCAGGAAGAGGAAGGCGATGCGCCGCATATCATCCTGTTCCCGGAAGTGGCCTTCGACAGGGAGAAGTTCCTGGCCAAGGTGCAGCAGACCGTGGATGAGAAGGGCTACTGCGTGATCGTCGCCTCCGAGGGCGCCCAGTACGCAGACGGCACCTTCCTCGCCGACGCCGGCACCACCGATGCCTTCGGCCACAAGCAGCTGGGCGGCGTGGCGCCGACCCTGGCCAATATGATCAAGAGCGAGCTGGGCCTGAAATACCACTGGGCCCTGGCCGACTACCTGCAGCGCGCCGCGCGCCATATCGCCTCCGCCACCGACGTGGCCCAGGCCTACGCCGTCGGCCGCGCGGCGGTGGAAATGGCGGTGGCCGGCAAGAACGCCATCATGCCCGCGATAGTGCGCGACGCCGGCCCCGAGTACGGCTGGTCCGTGGGCGAAGCGCCGCTGTCCGAGGTGGCCAACGTCGAGAAGATGATGCCGCGGGAATACATCAGCGAGGACGGCTTCGGCATCACCCGGGCCGGCCGCGACTACCTGCTGCCGCTGATCCAGGGCGAGGACTACCCGCCCTACAAGGATGGGGTGCCCCAGTACGCGAAGCTGAAGAAGGTATTGGTGGAGAAAAAGCTGAGAGACGGTTTCGACGTATAAGCGGTTGCAACCGCACCGGTTCAGAGAGAAAGCCCCGGCAGTGATGCCGGGGCTTTTTCGTTGCAGCAGCCAATCGCAGAACTAACCCTCCCCAGTTTGGTACTGTTCAACTGCAGCCTTTGTCAGTTTCCGCTCCCTCCCACATCTGATACCATCGCGCCCGCAAAACCTAAGGGGTGGCTTACGCCTGAGATGCCGGCGGATCTGAAAGATCCCCTGTGCAAACCCTTGAACCTGATCCGGTTAATACCGGCGTAGGAATAGGTACATATCCAATCATCCTCTTCGCGTCGCACACCGGGTCTCTTTCACTCCTGTTTCCCCCGAGAGAGAGCCATGAATCAAGCAATCAGAATAAAACCGCTGAGTTGGTGGATCGGCCTCGCCGGCTGCGTGACCGGTGCCGTCACCGCTACATCGGCAAGTGCCGAAACGGCGGGGCTGGAAGAGGTCGTGGTCACCAGCCAGTTCCGCGATACCGCACAGCTGGACACGCCCACCAGCGTCAGCGTGTTCGACGAAAAGGCCATTGCGGCCCGCGGCGCGCGCAATCTCGAACAACTGCTCAACCTGGCCCCCAATGTGAATTTTTCCAGCGGTGCGTCGCGGGGGCGCTTCGTGCAGATCCGCGGTATCGGCGAGCGCAGCCAGTTTATCGACCCGGTCAATCCGTCGGTGGGCCTGCTCATCGACGGTATCGACTTCACCGGCCTGGGCCTTGCAGCCAGCACGCTGGATATCGACCAGGTGGAAATCCTGCGGGGACCCCAGGGCACCGTCTATGGTGCCAACGCCCTGGCCGGCCTGATCAGCATGAGCAGCCAGGCTCCCGCTCCCGATCCGATGGCAAAGGTGTCCGCCGAGATCGCCGAATACGGCAGCCATACCCTGACCGCAGTCTCCACCGGCCCGCTGACCGACAAGCTGGCCTACCGCCTCGCCGCACAAAACCAGCAGTCCGACGGCTATATTCAAAACCGCTACCTGGGCCGCGACGACACCAACAACATCGATGAATCGGTCGTGCGCGGCAAGCTGCGCTATCGGGCCCGGGACGATCTGCAGCTGGACTTTTCACTGCTCTATCTCGACGCCGACAACGGCTACGATGCCTTTTCCCTCGACAATAGCCGCAACACCCTGTCCGACCAGCCTGGCCGGGATACCCAGGAGACCCTGGCGGGCGCCGTCAGCGGCCTGTGGACCGGCAACGGGGCGTTCACCCTCGAGTCCGTTTTCAGTTTCGCCGGCTCGGATACCGGGTACGGCTACGACGAAGACTGGACCCATCCGGGCTTCCACCCCGACGGGTACAGCTCCACCGACAACTACCAGCGCGACAGGGACAACCTGAGTGCCGACATCCGCTTTATCTCCACCGAAGAATCCCGATTGTTCGGCGACAGCACCGGCTGGGTGGCCGGCGTGTACCTGCGCCGGGAAGAGGAGGCCCTGGCGCGCAACGGCAGTTTCAGCAGCCAGTTCGATACTGAAAACGCCGCACTCTACGGCCAGTTGAGGAGCACACTCAGCGACAGGCTCGACCTGGTGACCGGCCTGCGGCTGGAGCGGCGCAACGCCGATTACGCCGACTCCCTGGCAGTCGCCGCCGATACCGGCGAAAACCTATGGGGCGGCAATATCACCCTGGAGTACGGCCCTGCGGACAATACGCTGATCTACGGCACCATTTCCCGCGGCTACAAGGCCGGTGGTGTCAACGGGCGGATCATTTCAGCCTCCGCGAGCAACCCGCTGATCGGAAGCGAGGTTTTCGAATTCGATACCGAGCATATGCTCAATTACGAACTGGGTATCAAAGGCAGCTGGCTCGACAAGCGCCTGCAGGCCCAGGTGGCCGCTTTCTACCAGGACCGCAGCGACGTCCAGGCCAAGCAGTCCATCTTCAATCCCGACGACTTTTCCTTCGACGACTTCCTCACCAATGCAGCGGGCGGAAAAACCACCGGCCTGGAAGCGGAGGTGAATTACCTGGCCGGCGACGCCCTGCGCCTGTTCGCCGCTGCGGGCTGGCTGGACGCGGAGTTTGAGCACTTCACCAGCAGCTCCCACGTGGATGCCAGGGATGATTACAACGGTCTCGTACTGGCGCCGGTGGACCTGGACGGCCGCGACCTGGCCCACGCGCCCAACTACCAGTTCTTTACCGGCGCCGAGTACGCCTTGACCGCGAACCTGGTCCTGCGCCTGGAAATGGAAGGCAAAGACGCCTTCTACTTTTCCAACAGCCACAATGAGAAGTCCACCGCCTACGAGCTGGTCAACGCCCGCCTCACCTACCGCGGCAACAACTGGGACCTGTCCCTGTGGGGCAGGAACCTGACCGACGAGGACTACTACACCCGGGGTTTCTACTTCAGCAACCAGTTCGGCAACAACCCTGCCAATGGTTACGCGCCGGAGGCCTACTACCAGTTGGGCGAGCCGCGGATTGTGGGAGTCTCCGGCAGCTATACCTTTTAAACGGTTATCGAGGAGTAAAGCCCGGTGAAACTGTCGGTAGTGCCGTAGGGTGCGCCGTGCGCACCAGCCCAGGACTGACGCGCGTTTCAGGCCTGTTGGTGCGCACGGCGCACCCTACGACCTCAGCGCCATTCGCACAAGACTGGAGTAAAAATCGTGAAACTGTCCGTAGAAATCAGCATGTACCCGTTAAAGGACGAGTACATTCCCCCGATCCAGGATTTTATCGAGCGCCTGAACCGCCATCCGCAGTTACGGGTCATCACCAATACCATGAGCACCCAGGTGTTCGGCGACTACGACCTGCTGATGGACACCCTGAAAACGGAGATGCGCGCGTCCTACCAGAAGTTCGGCCGCGCCATTTTTGTCTGCAAGTTTATCGACGGCGACCTGAGCCCGGAGACGGCCGATGTCTAGCACCCAAGTCCGCGATGCCATCGCCAGCGCATTTGCAGCCATGTCCCTGTGGGAACTGGCCGCGGTGATTCTCGCGCTGGCCTATCTGCTGCTGGCGATGCGGGAGAAGATCAGTTGCTGGTATGCGGCCTTCGCCAGCACGGCGATCTATCTGGTGCTGTTCTGGGATGTCAGCCTGCTGATGGAGTCCGCCCTGCAGGTTTTTTACCTGCTGATCGCCATCTACGGCTGGTGGCAGTGGAAAAACGGGCGCGCCGGCCGGCGGGAACTGCATATTCACCGCTGGTCGACGGCAAGCCACCTCACCGCCATATCCATCGTGGGTGTATTGACCCTGGTGTGCGGCTACCTGCTGCAGAAGTACACCGGTGCGGCATTGCCCTACCTCGACTCCTTCACCACCTGGGGAGCGGTCGTTACCACCTATATGGTCACGCGCAAGGTGTTGGAGAACTGGCTCTACTGGATCCTGGTCGACGGCGCTGCCATTTACCTGTACATCGACCGGGAACTCTACCTGACCGCCGTGCTGTTCGCGCTGTATGTGGTGCTGGTCATCATCGGTTTCTTCCAGTGGTATGCCCTGTACAGGCGGCAGAATCCGGCGGCCGGACAGCCGCTGGCAGCGGAGCGGGATGTAGTCCCCAGTGCGTGACGGTGTGCGTATGACCACTTCCCCCGCGGACGTCATCCCGGGCGACTGGCCGCTCTGGGGCACGGCCAGGCCCGCGCTGGTCCAGCCGCTGCCCGGCGGGCTGACCAACCGCAGTTTCCTGCTGGAGGCCGGCGCTGCGCGACTGGTGCTGCGCAGAAACTCCCCCATCAGCGCGGCGCTGGACCTGGACCGCACCGCAGAAGAGCAGGCCCTGCGCCTGGCGGACCGGGCGGGCCTGTGCGCGCCGCTGGTCTACTGCGATCCGGGACATCAATACCTGGTTACCCGCTATCTCGGAGGGGGGCAGTGGAATGCCGATAACGAGGGCGCACTGCAACAGCTGGCGCAGTTACTGCGCGACATTCACCGGCTGCCAACCGTCGATGCCGAGCTGGATATAGGCGAGAAAATCTCCCGCTACTGGCTGTCGATCGCCCCGGACGGCCGGTTTCTGCAGCCACTGCGATCCCTCGAGCGGCAGGTGCGCCCCCATATCGCCGCAGCCCGATCCCTGGGCAGTGGAAGGGCCCTCTGCCACAACGACCTGCTGGCGGAGAACCTGGTGGTCAGCGACGGAAAGCTGTACGCGATCGACTGGGAGTATGCCGCAACCGGCGACCCCTTCTACGACCTGGCGGTGATCACCGAAGGACTGGGGCTGGGCGGGGACCGGCAGCAACAGCTGCTGTCGGCCTACCTCCGGCGCCCGGCTGCAGAATCGGACCGGCAGCGGCTGCATCACTGGCAGGTGATCTACGGATACCTCTCGGCACTGTGGTACGCCGTCCAGCTCTCCAGCGGCGCCCTGACGGCCCCCGGTCTTGAGAGTGAGCTCATCGCCCGGATGGACTCCCTTTCCGAGCGGGCGGCCCGCTTCCAGGGCTGATCGGTCCTGGCAATGGCGACAGGGAGAAGCGCGGTTTTGCTGCGGGAGACTTTAATTTAATATCCTCGGCAGTTACGCCGACGGTATCACCATGATTAGTCTCCACACCATCAGCCTGGTCATCCTCTTCGGGGTCTCCACCTGCCTGACCCTGGCCCTGATCCTGTGGATGGCGCCCTGGGGCAACCGCAGGGCCAACCAATGCCTGGGACTGTTATTGGCAACCATTAGCGCCATCTCCCTTGCCTATGTCCCCCGTATAGAGGTGGAATCACTGCCCTGGCAGTTCCAATTCCTTTTCTCCCTGCAGTTGACCTTCGGCCCCCTGCTCTACTTCTACACCCGCATTCTCACCCAGCCCGCTTTCCGCTGGCGCTGGCGACATGCCTGGCACCTGCTGCCGGCAGCAGCCTCGGCGCTGCTCTGGCAACTGCAACTGCCGCATAGCGCCGACGGTCTGCTGAGCCTGCCCTGCCCCGTCGCAGCAGACTGCGATCCCGTCTACCGGGCCAGGTTCGTCCACCGGGCGGCCGCCTTCCTGTCGCTGATCGGCTATTCGATCGCCTCCCTGCGGCTGTTGCGCCCGTACCTGCAGCGGGTGAAGGAGAACTACTCGGCAATCGAGGAGGTCAACCTGCGCTGGCTCAAGGTCCTGATTTACGCCGTACTGCTGGCCACCGCAACGGGCATTGCGGTAGAAGTGCAGGGCTTCTTCTCCCCGCGACGGGACCTTACTCCCGGGCTGGTGCAGGCCCTGGCCCCGCTGCTGCTGAGCCTGCTGCTGGGCTGGTTCGGCCTGCAGCAGCGCCGGATCCATTTGGGGGAAGCCTCCGCCGAAGACGCTGCCGTGGAACCTGCGCCGGGCGGATCAACCACCGACGCGGTGGAGAAAAAGTACCAGACCAGCAGCCTCACCGATGAGAGCGCCGAAGCCATCTGGCAGAAGCTGCAACAGCTCATGGCCCGCGACAAGCCCTACTTGGAAGCGGGGCTGAAGATCGCCGACCTGGCGCGGCTGTTGGACCTGCCGGTACACCACGTCTCCGAGACCATCAACGGCTTTGCCGGCCAATCCTTCTACGATTTCATCAACCGCTACCGGGTGGACGAGGCCGCGCGTCTGCTGGCCGACGATTCACAGCGGCACCTGTCCGTCACCGATATCGCCCTGCACGCCGGGTTCAACGCCAATTCCACCTTTTTCACCCACTTCAAGAAGCGTTTCAACGAGACGCCCCGCCAGTACCGCCAACGGCACAAAAAGTCCGTAAGTAATTGATTTAAAAGGAAATTTTTTTTCAAATTTGCAAATCTGAATTCCGCGCAGCAGTGGCTTTCTGCGGATTTGCAAACCGAGAGGAATAGGCCTTCCGCTGGGGTTATAAGACTGTGTAGCCCTTCAGCCTCTGCTGAAGGGCACCGATAAGAATAACCCTACAGGAGAGTCGTCATGAAGGCCCCCCGATTCCTGCCCCAAGCCCTGGCCGCAGCGGTAGCCGCCCAGGCCGCATCCCTGGTTTCCGCCGCCGAAATCGAGGAAGTGATCGTCACCGCCCAGAAGCGCAGCGAACGTCTGACCGAAGTGCCCATCGCCATCACCAGCATGGGGGCCGAAAGCATCAAGCAAACCGGCGTACGCCAGGTGAAGGAGGTGGCTCAATATGTGCCCAACCTCACCATCAGCTCCGGCACCGACTTCACTACCGCGGTCACCATCCGCGGTGTGGGTTCCAACAGCCGCAATATCGGCTTTGACACCCGCGTCGGCGTCTACCTGGACGGCGTCTACCTCGGCCAGTCCCCGGCCATCAACCAGGACCTGGTGGATCTCGAACGCATCGAGGTGCTGCGCGGCCCCCAGGGCACCCTGTTCGGCAAGAACACCGTGGCCGGCGCCATCAACCTGATCTCCCAAAAACCCAGTGACGAGTTCGAGGGCAGTATCGGCGTCGAGTACGGCAGCATGAATTCCCGCCAGGTGTCCGCCACCCTGAATGCGCCCCTGTCCGACAGCCTGTTCGGCAAAATCTCCGTCAACAGGCAGCAGCGCGACGGCTACGTGAAAAACCTGACCACCGGCAGCGGCCTGAACGAACAGGACGGCACCGCCTACCGCGCCCAGCTGATGTACGATGCCGGCGGCAGCTTCGCGGCCACCCTGGCCCTGGACGGCATGCAGAGTGACCGACTGTCCACCACCGGCGAGCCGGTCACCGATACTTTCGGCATCGCACCGAACAGCGCCGCGCCGGAAATACACGAGGTGGCCATGAACGTGGATCCGCGCGAGGAACGCGATATACAGGGCGCGGCCCTGACCATGGAGTGGATCCTGGACAACGACTTCACCGTCAAGTCCATCAGCGCGTCCCGCACCACCGAGATACAGTACTTCAACGACCTGGACTACTCCCCACACGATCTGGTGGAGCTGGCCTACGAGGACAGCTACAACCAGGTCACCCAGGAATTCCAGCTGATCTCCCCGGACGCCGCCGACTTCAAATACGTGGCAGGCCTCTACCTGTACCGACAGGAGGG
Organism: Microbulbifer sp. SE14; assembly: GCF_059834885.1. Taxonomy (NCBI): domain Bacteria; kingdom Pseudomonadati; phylum Pseudomonadota; class Gammaproteobacteria; order Cellvibrionales; family Microbulbiferaceae; genus Microbulbifer; species Microbulbifer sp. SE14. The sequence continues at coordinate 144,451 of NZ_JCBAJA010000004.1, forward strand.
CGACAGTACTCGTGTGGTGAGCAGCTCCCCCCTGTTCGAGGGCCTGCTGGCACAGCAATACGGCGCTCCCGGCCTGGTGAATCCGGACAACCCCGTCTACACCGACGGCATTGTGGACACCAGCAGCTACGCAGCCTACGTCAACGGCTCCTACCAGTTGAGCGACGACTGGAAGCTGGGCTTCGGCCTGCGCTATTCCCAGGAGGAGAAGGACGTCGACTGGATGATCGACGGCAGCAGCGCCCCGCTGTTCCGCATCGCCACCGGCCAGGTACAGGATTCACGCAAGGACAGCCACCTGTCTCCGACCTTGAGTATCAACTACGCCCTGAACCAAGACGTCAACGCCTATGCCAAATACAGCAGCGGCTTCAAGAGCGGCGGCTTCAATCTGGACTTTATCGGCGCCGGCGACCTGGCGGCGGGTACCGACTTTGACAAGGAAACCGTGGATGCCTTCGAAATAGGCCTGAAAGGCACCGCCCTCAGCCGCCAGTTGAGCTATAACCTGGCCCTGTTCCAGTCCACCTATCAGGACTACCAGGTCAACCAGTTTATCGACCTGGGCGACGGCGCCACCTCCATTTCAATCCGCAACGCAGCGGAAGTGGAGACCACCGGCCTGGAAGCGGAAATCAACTATCTCGCTACCGACAACCTGACGATCAATGCCTCTCTGGGCCTGCTGAACGCGGAGTTCGCCAGCTACCCGAACGCGGACGCCAATGGCAGCGACCTCTCCGGCAATCAGCTTCCAAACGCTCCGAAGACCTCGTTCAACCTGGGCGGCCAGTACTATGTGCCGATCGACGCTATTGGTGCCGACCTGCTGCTGCGCCTGGACTATTCCTTCCGCGACAGCTTCTACAACACCGCCGAGAACGAGGAATCCCGCACCCTGGCCAGTGGCGACACGGTGCAGTTCGGCTGGGTGGACTCCTACCAGCTCGTCAACGCCCGCGTCGGCCTGGAAAGCCAGACGGACACCTGGGACGCAGCACTCTTTGTGCACAACCTGACCGACGAGGAGTACCTGACCGACACCCGCCGGGACTTCCTCGGTACCCTGCGTCACTTCTACGGCCTGGGGCGCACTGCCGGTATCGAGCTGGAATACCGTTTCTGATATCCCGGCTCGCGGCTGGCCCGGCAAAATGGCTTGCCGGGCCATCAGTCCTCTCACTCCGTGAACTTACCCGCCTGCCCCATACAACGGGCCGGCAAACTACAAACAGAAGTTGTCAATAATGCGCAAATCACTTTTGAAGAAAGTACTTGCCAGCGCAGGGGCCGCAGCGCTGCTGGTCGTCGCCGTTGTACTGATTCGCACCCTGTATTTCACCGCCGCCCCCCTGTCCGATCATCAGCCACAACCCGCCGAACTCGGCGGCGCCCCGATCGCGGAGCGGCTTTCCCAGGCTATTCAGTTCCGCACCGTATCGTCACAGCTGAACGAGTCGCAAACCCGGACACAATTCGAAGCCTTTATCGACTGGCTCGCCGCCACCTACCCGGAAGTACACAGTGCCATGCCGCCCGCCCGCTTGGGAAAGAATCCCGAACAACAGTACACGCTACTGTTCACCTGGCCGGGGCGCCGCGACGACCTGCAGCCGATCCTGCTCTCCGCACACTACGACGTAGTACCCGTCATCCCCGGCACAGAGGAACTCTGGACCCAGCCGCCCTACAGCGGCACCGTGGACCAAAGCCATATCTGGGGCCGCGGCGCCCTGGACGACAAGAGCGCTGCCATCGCCCTGATGGAAGCCGTGACACTGCTGCTCGCGGAAAACTTCCAGCCTGAACGCACCATTTACATCAGCCTGACCCACGACGAGGAAACCGGCGGATACAACGGCACCGCCGCAGTGGTGGAGAAGCTCAAACAGGATAATATCCAGCTCGCCTGGAGCCTGGACGAGGGCTCTTTCCTGCTACAGGGTTTCTTCCCCGGTATCGAGCACCCGGTGGCGAGCATCAACGTGGCGGAAAAAGGTTTCCTGACGCTGGACCTGGTGGCGCGCGGCCGGGGCGGCCACTCCTCGATGCCGCCGCAGGAAACCGCCGTGGATATCCTCGCCGAGGCGCTGCGGAAACTCCGCCAGTCTCCGCTGCCCAGTGGCCTGGAGGGCGTCAGCGAGGATATGTTCAATGCCATCGCCCCACATATGCCCTTCAGCCATCGACTGCTGTTCGCCAACCGCTGGCTTTTCGACGGAGTGATCAGCTCGAAAATGAAATCCAACGCCGGCACCGCCGCCATGCTGCATACCACCGTTGCGCCCACCATGCTCTCCGCCAGTGTCAAGGAAAACGTCCTGCCGATAGAAGCGGTGGCTACAGTGAACCTGCGCGTCCACCCCAGGGACAGCATCGAGAGTGTCGTCGACCACGTAGAGGCCGCGATTGACGACGAGCAGATAGAGGTAAAAGTACGCCGGCAGCGACCGCCGTCGCGGGTGTCCAGCGCGGACACGGCGGGTTTTTCGGCCATTACCAATGCCGCGCGCGCCACCTATGGCCCGCTGGTCGTCGCCCCGGGACTGACCATCGGCGGCACCGACAGCCACCGCTACGAGACAATTGCCGACAACAGCTACCGCTTCAACCCGATGGTTGTCACCAAAAAGGACACCCACGGATTCCACGGCACCGACGAGCGGATCAGTATCGAGAACATGGTCAACGCCACGAACTTTTTCAGTTTTCTGATCGAAGGGAACAGTGCCCGCTAGGGAAGCGGTATTCTTGAATACTCAAGTTTCGGAGTTCACCGGGATTGGCTGGCCCGGGGTGAATCGGCTTCGATCGGCCCTGTTGGCGGTGGTTACCCGGCAAAAAACCTCATCGGTAAATATTTTCCAGGTAACCACCGCCAGCAGGGCCGCGTGCAGTGCCACTAGAGCGTTCCAGCCCTCGATGTGAACTCCAAACTTGAGTTGAATACCTTCCCACCCTTTATGATCACCATGAAGTTCTTCGCGAGGTCGGCCAGTGCGCGCTCCTCCACAACATCAAGTTTGCCTGGATAGCGGTAGCGCGGACCGGACATAGCCAGCAACTCTGCATTGTTGCTGGTCGCCATTCTCAATATCTCCACCGGGGTGTACCAGCGCGCCAGGGTAACAGGCCGCTCGGCCTGGGTTAAGGGATAGTGATACAACGCCTATTGCCCTGCCGGCTCATCCCAGAAATCGCTTGAACTATCCTTTCAACAATCCAACCCCCTAAAAAATACCGATAAAAGCGCTTCAGTTTTTCTGCCCCCGGAAATATCCGCAACCGATCCAAATGCGCGGCCAATCTTCACATAGTGGCCCAATCGGACAGGAGTGAAAAACGCTAAATTGCTTTTCAAACGTTTGGCAGATGAGGCCGCTATGTACTCTATATTTTCCTGACAAGAATCCGGTTCCTTCCAAGAATATTGATTAATACGCCGGCAACACGCGGTTAACTTTCCTGCAAGTGAAAACCCTGATCTTGTGTCTACAATCAATTACGGACCTTTAAACAAGCAAGGAGTAGAAGTAGATGAGAAAGCTGCTGTTCTATCGCCAACCCGTGACCCTGAACAGGAAAGCGCACCGTAACCTGAAGTTTTCAGCCAATGGGAAATATCAATTCTCCCGCCCCGTAAATTCCGTACCAGTAACAGGTATCGAGTTCTTCGAAGCCAGTCGCGATATGCCCGTTATGTTCAGTCGCAGCAAGTCCGGACGCTACTCTCCGCTGGTCCTGATGTCCCTGTGCAACAACAACCACGCCTTGGTGGACGATGAGGGCAGTTGGGCCGGAAACTACGTGCCCGCCTTTATCCGCCGCTACCCCTTCGCACTGACCGACAACCAGACAATCTGCTTCGACAAGCAGGCAGAGCAGTTCTCCGAGGAGAAGGGCGAGCCTCTCTTCAATGAGGAAGGCAAAAATACCGATACCCTAAACAACATTATCCAGTTCCTGAACCTATTCGATGACGCCTTCAAGCGTACCCGGGAATTCTGCGATCAGGTGCAAAAGGCAAAATTGTTCAAGCCGTTCAATGTCCAGATACCAGCCGGAGACGACAAAGCAGTGCGCTTGAAAGGTCTGTACATTATCGACGAGGCCAAAATGCTTGAGGTGGACAGGGAACAGGTGCTGCAATGGTTCAAGGGTGGGCAGCTGGCCTGGATCTACGCACATCTACACTCTCTCGGCGCTTTGAGGCAGCTGTCCAAACGGCAGACACTTGAAAATATAGAGGAAGAGGCTGGCACCTCCACCTAAACTGATGCCCTGCGTCACCAGAAACAACCTTCTCGGAGATGACACTAGAATCTGGCTATCCTCGACTGCTGGAGTTGTCAATGGCCGGCCGTAGCATTCTCACTTGGCTGCCGTTTATCGCAATCCTCGCCCTCCTCAGTGGCTGCTACGAGGGAAGGTCGAAGCAGAAAGAACAGGCATCCCGGAACTCAGCCCCAGCGCGCGGTTTTCCTTCTCCAACTACCGGGAAACAGGAGACCTGGATGCAATCCGCAAGCGCGGAATTATCCGCTTCGTCAGCCTCTCCCGGCCCGTGGAAGACCAGCTGCCGCGCTCAGAAATCGTCACCCAGGGGCATTTTAACCTGGCCAATCGCTTCGCGCGGCACATAGGGATCGAGGCAAAGTGGGTAAAAGCGAAAGATCCAGAAGCGGCTATTGCACTGGTCGAACAGGGCCACGCGGACGTTTTGGCGGACAACTTCACCGATACGAAGCAGCGCCGCGGGCGACTGGACTTTTCAGTTCCATTGCAACAAACCCGGCAACTTCTGATCACCGGCACCAGAGGGCCGGATATCGATACAGTGGAAAAACTTTCCGGCGTAAAACTGGTAGTACCCGCGCGCAGCACCCACGTGCAGACTGCCGCGCAACTGATCGAAAACCATCCCCTCGCAGGACTCAGCATGGAGGAAGTGCCTTACAACGATCAATTGGATCTACTGATCGATCTGGTCAACAAGCAGCGCAACCAGGTCACCATACTCGATAGCAATGTTGCGGAAGGGTTGCTGGAGTACAGGGATGATGTACGCATAGGCGCGGCGGTGTCAGCCACGGAAAACATTGCCTGGGCAACGCGAAACAACTCCCCAAACCTGCTGCTGTTGATCAACAACTTCCTCACCATGAAGCTGGTTAAAAATGAGGAGAATCGAATATCCGACTGGAAGGAAATCAAAGAGTCCGGCGTGCTGCGACTGCTTACCCGCAACAGCGCCGCCAGCTACTTCCTTTGGAAGGGTGTCTGATGGGCTTCGATTACGACATGGCCAGGACTTTCGCGGAAAATAACGGCCTTGAGATCCAGGTAATCGTTGTTCCCTACAAAGACGACATTGTCGACTGGCTGGCGGAAGGGCGCGGTGATATTGCCGGAGCCTCCCTCAATATTACCCCTGAGCGCATCGAGGAAGGAATGGGGTTCAGCGCCCCATACCTGGAAATGCCATTGCGGCTGGTGAACAACAGGAAGGATCCCCCGATTTCCACCGTGATGGATCTCGAAGGGCGCACCCTCACCGTGCGCGCGCACTCTTCTTTCGTCAGATATGCAGAGCTGCTGCGGGACAGCGGCATCGGCGTCAAGGTGGAAATCGCCGATCCAAAGGTTTCCTATCAGCAGCTTATCGGCATGGTGGAAAGCGGTGAGGTTGAGGCGACCCTGGCGGACGCCGCGGGGATCGACGTAGAGGCAACCCTGCGCCCCTCACTGCAGCCCGGCGCGGTAATTACCGATCCACTGCCACAGGCCTGGATGCTGCTACCACAGAACAAAGAACTTTTGCGCAAGGTCAACGCATTTGTAAAGGAATTCCGCAATAGCAAGGAGTACAAGAAGAAGTACGATGCCTACTTCAAACCCAACAAGCGTTTCGCACAACGCATCAAAGCGCGCATAGTACCGGGCCAGGACCTCTCCCCTTACGACGGCATGGTCAAGAACTCTTCGGCGGAACACCAGTTTGACTGGCGTATGGTGGTCGCGCAGATGTGGCAGGAAAGCAATTTCAACCCCAGGGCGGTATCCCCAGTGGGAGCTCAGGGTCTCCTTCAGGTAATGCCGCAGACGGCTGAGGAGATGGGCTTTCGCCCACCGCTGTTCGATCCGGAACGAGGCATCAAGGCGGGCGTCAAGTACCTGGACTGGGTACGCGGGCGATTCGACGACACGCTGCCCCTCGATAACCTGTTGTGGTTCACACTGGCCTCTTACAACGCCGGCTACGGCCACCTGCTGGATGCCAGCTCTCTGGTAATCGCCCTGCCCTCTGCTATTGGTCAGCGGCAACCTGCCCCTCGCTGCCCGAGCCCCATGGCTGATTACAGCCCTTGCTCCGCAAAAACATGAACCAAGTTGTCCTTTGGGCCAGTTGGCATGTGATTCCCTGCCTCTGACATGGCCTTGTAATTGCTCCGGTACTATTCTCGCCGAGCTATACCACCCGAACACGATCCCCCGGCGGACTGCATTACAGCGGCCTGCTAGTGGGCCTTGGTATAGAGAAAAAGCCGACAGGGCATCTCTATCGTCATTCCCGCGAAGGCGGGAATCAAGAAACCCCGTGGCAACTGGACCCCCGCCTTCGCGAGGGTGACGAGAATCGAAATTTTTTGGAGATGCCCGATAGAATATGAACAAGGGAGATTTTTATGAAAATGAAGAAATGCGGTAAATTGCTCACAGGACTGGCACTGCTCGGAATATCCCTGCTATTCCTGGTTCCAGCCAGCGCCCAGCAGGTGGATGCGACCTGCCTGGGGAACGTCGATCTGCAGTTCAATCCGCCACTCAAGCTGTTGCCCAATCCGACCCACGTCACCGGTGCCGGTTCGGCCAGCTGCGTGTTCGGCGAGGACCTCTCCAGCCACACCGCATCATTGACGGATATCGATGGCAACGGCGACCTGTCCTGCCTGGTCAACACAACCGCAGAGGGCACCGTGCTCGTCAATTGGGACGACCGGCCCGCGAGCCTGGTTAACTGGAAGACGGTGCAGGTTGAGTTGTTTGATATCGAGCTGGGACTGCCCAGCGTACCCCGCGTCTTTGTGCTGGAGGGAGAGGTTTTGAGTGGAACCTTTGAGGGCAGCACCATGGTGATCAGTTACAACGACATTCCGACACTGGCCTATCTGGATTGCCTGTTCGGCGGTCTTGGCAGTATCAGTGGTCCGGTGAGCATGACATTCACCCAGCCGTTGATGTAGCCGGCTCCGGCGCCCTGTTTCCATACGGGGCGCCGGTTGGTGTCAGAGGTAGGGGTGTGTAAGTTGTCCAGCCTGGCCTTCCGATCCTCGTAAATCAACCTGATTACTACCTAAGCCAAGCCGAGTTCCAGCAATCTTTCCGGCGTTCGGCAACAGTTACTTCTACAACCGAACTTCGTCGACCAAGAGAGTTTTTATCCTTTTCCGGAGGGATGGCCTGTACGGAATTTTCGCGCCACCGCAGCCCGATGAGAAAAATTAGCGTACCCGCCACGGCTCCCCATAGATGGACATCCACTGCCACGTCGACACCAATTAGTTCAGCAGTGGCACTGCTTGCCCCCTCCCACTGTTCATAAGCGACTTTCAGCCAGTTGCCGGCCGGCAGCAGGGTACGCCAGCCGCGCAATATGTCTCCGCCCGCACCCCAGACAATCAGGCCGTGCAATACGCCGGACAGCCCCAGGTACCCGTGGGTATCCAGAGAGCAAAAGTAGAGACCCGAACTGCAGCCCAGGGCGATGAAAACGCTGGCGCCGGCAAATGTCGCCGTCTTGTACTGATCGTCGTGCAGAATCCACAACAACAGCAGGCCGGCGCCGTTCAGCAGATAGTGATGGCCATTGGCGTGCACCAGATTGCCGCCTAGCAGGCGCCACAGCTGGCCCTGTTGCAACAGGTCACGGTCGTATATCAATAGCGGCTCGAGGTCGGCAGCAAAGAGTTGGACAAGCGTGACGATTGCGAAGAGAAGGATAGGCTCCAAGGCGGTCTGGGGATTTTCGAGTCTCGGAATCTTGAACATTGTGCGACAACCAGCCAACTCAACACCGTGAGGTAGTCTAATACCAATGCCCTCACCCAAGGAATAGCACCGTATTTCTTAAGAGCTTAGTGCGCCGTACACAAAGTTCTGTAAAAGTTTGCTACGCCAAAACGCCCAGCTCTGCGTTGAGAAAGCTGGAATAGAACTACTATTCCAGCGCTTTCTCGCCTTGATCTGAACGTTTTGGCTGTGCTCCTTTGTTACAGAACTTTGTGCACGGCCCACTAAGCGGTTATTCAAAAAGGAGCTCCGCGAATACTCCCCTGCTAACAGGTTCCCGCAGAATCCAAGCCACAATGGCACTCTGGAGGTTCTACTTCTCGAGATTCAGAAACGGCAGCGACGATGTAACCACACTGAGAAACGACGGCGTCAAAAAAAGGGGCGAACCAGAGGTTCGCCCCAAGCAGGAGCATCAATTTGATGTTTACTACGTGGTGGCAGCGCGGCGTCGTCTCATCAAGCCGGCTATTGCGAGCAAGCCTAGCAGATAGTAGATAGAGCCACCTTTCTTGCTCTTCTTAGGTTTAGGTTCCGGTTGAGGCTCGGGCTGAGGCTCGGGCTGAGGCTCGGGCTGAGGCTCGGGCTCGGGCTCGGGCTCGAACTCATCCACTCCGTCCGAAACCACTGTCAGATTGAAGGTAGTGGAAGCTGCATCCCCGGGGTTTTCCACGTCTGCCACGGTAATCGTGACTTCCGTTTCGCCATGGAAATCGGGCGCCGGAGTAATGGTTACTATGGAGCCGGGTTCCCAACCGGAGGCTTCACCGGAGACATTGTCGCCGGATACGGTGATCTGGTTGATACCGCTATCCTCATCCACATAGAGGACTGTGATATCGATGGAGCCGTCTTCATCCACTGTCTGGTCGGCGATATCGCCGATGGTGATGTTGGATGGCACAGTGATTGTGTGCGCCATTTCCTTGTCTTCCAGGCCGTCGACACTGCTCACCGCCGCGAACTGTATTTCCCTTCCTGAGGTACCGGCTTCCACATCCGTCCATACGGTGACTTCGAACTGGCTGGATTCGGGCCCTTGGTAGTCCCAGCAGAGCAGCAGGTCGTCGTGGATCACGTCCTGAAGTTTGCTGCCGGCTTCGGGCTCCAGGAAATGGTTCATGGAGTATTGCTCGCCCAGATACCATTCGAGGGGGCCGAGCTCATCCAACTGCCCCTTGAATCCCTGCAGGCCGATGGTATTTATGCCGTTGCGGGTACCGAAGTCCAGGTTGTCGTAGGCAAAATAGAGTTCGTGCTCGTGTTTACCGAAGCGGGTGTTGGCGTTGAACACTATCTCGAAATCGAAGCTGTTGTCGTAGCGGGTGTTGTTGTACGTACCGGTACTAGTGTCATACTCCGACCTGAAGTCGCTCGCGTTGTCGAACTCGATGATGCCCCAGCCCGACTGGGGGGCGACGGCGGTGGTTATACCCTCGTTCAAGTCACTGTTGAATGAGGGATTGTACTCGTTGGCGAGCACAAAGTAGTTCTCGAAGACGGCACCGCGCCACAGGGGAGCGATCTTCTCGTAGGGGAAGGTGTTGTCAGGCAAAACGTCACTTGCCTGGAAAAACACCGGCATATTGGTCAATGAGAGGAGGCCGTTGGCCTTGATCGACAGCTCGTTCTGTACAAACGCATTGATGGTGTCGTTGTTGTTGTACAGATGGAAGCGGTCGTGATAGCCCTGGAAGAATTCCTGCACCGGAATGGTGACGCCCTGCTGCCAGTTGACCCTGCCGTCGTAGGTGATACCGGTGGTCGGGTCGTACCAGGGGTAGCCGGTCTCCTCGTCGATGATCACCTCGTTGATACCGCCGAAGTTGGTCTGGTATCCGAACTCGCTGTGCAAATCCAGGTAGCCGTCCCTGCGCGCCTGGCCGAAATCGGGCATCTTGCAGTGCGGCGAATACTCCGGCGAATCCGAGTCGTTGGAGGTCACCACGTAGCGGGGCTGCAGGTCGGTGGTGTCTGGCTGCACGCCGCTGATGGTGATGGTGTTCCCCGACACTTCGATGTCGGTGACGATATCGTCATTGCTGGAGAGGACGCTGTCACTAGAGAAACCCAGCCCTTCGGGTACTGAGGCGGTGATTGTAAAGGAGCGGTCGTAGCCGCTGTTGTTGGGCAGAATCGAGAAGGTGAAAGGAATCTGATCGCCCACCATGGCGGCAGTTTGCGGCACATTCAGGGAGACGTCGTCCTTGCCCCTAACCAGTTTGATACCCACGCGGCCGATATTGCCGGCATTGATACTCGAGGTGCCGAAGTCGATAACTGAGTAGTAGATATCGCCGACTTCCATTTCCGGCTTGTTCCAGTTCAGCGCAACATCCACCGGTTCCTTGCCATTGCTGGCCGGCACGTCGAGGGACATATCAGCGGCCAACTGGTCGGTAACCACGGCGGTGGCGTAGCTGAAGGTCTCCATCGCGCCCGGATTCTGGAAACTGTAGGGACTGTAGAAAACCACCCAATAGCGGCCCGGTTCAGGGTCGTTCACGTTACAGAAATTATCGTAGCTGGTGTGGCTGGACACACACAGGAGTTCATCCAGCGGATCCACCTGGCCGTCGCCGTCGTAGTCCTTGCCCACGTAGACGACCAGGTTTCCCATGTCGAAGCTGCCGCGCAGTTCCGATTCCACAGTACCGTGGGATTCCGCGATCAGGCGCTTGGCGTTCGCCGGCACCGTCACCCACTCGGTGTGGGTGGCCTCGTCCAGCCTGCCCTCCAGTGCCACCGTTTCGTCGCGCTCCGGCGACCAGGGCATGTCGGATTCGTCATCCTTCGGCAAAGTTACTGTTTTTACGTCGGCTTTTACCCCGGCGAATACACGGCCGTGGGGCGTAGCCGTCTGCGGCAGCCTGATATCCTTGAACAGGAAGTTCCCCAGGTTTCGGTGTGCGGTGGCCTTGAGTCTGCTGGGCATACCGTTGGCATCGTACTGGAAGGCCATCGGCAGGCGCAGTTGTTCGCCGCTGTTTTCCGTCAGGATCAGCTCGGAGTGCAGTTCGACCTCCGAGTTGCTGAACCAGTCCTGGGTGTCCATTATCGAAGCGGTGACCACCACCGTCTGGGTTTCACCCGCTTGCAGGGTGAATTCGTTTGGAACGGCGGTAATGGTGATGCCGTTCTGGGGGCTTTGCCAATTCAGGTCGTAGTCCCAGTTGAAGACTTCCCCGCTATCGATTTTCCAGGAACCGGGCTTGGTTGCGGTAAAGGTGCGCAGCCACTGGCAGTTGGGCGCGCAGCTGAGATCCACCAGTTGCGGCAGGTTCAGCCGATGCACCGTGCCGCCGTTTTTGGGGTTGGCGGCGAGGAAATTCTCCGCGGTTTCGTCCATGACCAGCCCTGCATCCACGGCTTTGGCGACATTGATACGGCCCGCGCCGGCGCGGTAGGTACCGGCCTCGCCGACATCGCCGTTGGCCTGGTTCAGGCGGCGGTAGCGCACTGTATCCTCGGCGGTGAGCATCAGCGCGGACTGTACTTCGGTGGCGCTCCATTCCGGGTGTGCCTCACGGAGCAGTGCCATGGCACCGGCGGCGTGGGGAGAGGCCATGGAAGTGCCGCTCAGTGACGCAAAGTCGCCTGAGTAGGGTACTGAAGTGAAGGGGTGTTGGTCGGCGTAGGCAGCATAGACATTGACACCGGGCGCAGCCACCATCGGAATCAGGCTCTCCGGTGTGGTCCAGCTGGGACCTCGGGAAGAGAAGGGGGCCAGCCAGTCAGCGTACTGCGGATCCAACTCGCGGGTGATACTGGTGATGCCGATGGTGACCGTATGGCCGCGCTCATCGCCCCAGCCGTCCACCCAGTCGCCCAGGCCGTCTGTTTGCCAGTCAGGTCCATGCCAGGCCTCGTAGCTCAGGTGCACCGCCGGCAACTCATACTCCACAGGCGGTATCGGGTCGCCTGAAGCGAAGTTATACATAATGAAGCCATCGGCGCCGCCCGCCTTAACGTTGGCGACCTTGTCTGTCCGCGCCACGCCGTTGGGATCGCTGAGGCTGTTGCGCTGGCAGACCACGATGACGTTGGGACGTTCGCCGGCGCTGTCGAGAATTGGATCGCCGTTTGGATAGTTGTCGAAAGTCCCTTCTGCATAGGGCGAGCCGCAGAAGCCACTGTAATCAATATTGCCGTCAGCATCGGGGTAATCCTTGGCCATCACCACGACGCCGGTGATCTCAGTGTTATTGACGGAGGCGCCGCTGAGGCCTGTTTCCGACCAATCCGGCACCGGGCCCAGGGGTTCGGAGTCGATAAAGCCTGCATAGCCCACCGGCGTATCCACTCTGATCTCTCGGTCATGGGTCGAGGCAGCGACGTTCAACAGCCAGGGAGAGGCGTGATCGATCGCACTGAAGCACTCCTGGCCACATTGCTGCCCGGCGTTACCGGCGGAGGCGGCCACATTGATACCGGCCTCGCGAGCGGCGAGGAAGGCCATCTCGATGGAACTCTCCCAGGGGAACCCCTCAGTACCGCCGATGGAAAAGTTGATTACGTCCACGCCGTCGCTGATGGCATCCTCGATACCCGCCACAATGGCTTCCAGGGGACAGCCGACGTAGCCGGAGTCGTTGTCCGGGTAGCAAACTTGGTAGGAAACCACGTTGGCATGGGGCGCCACGCCGGAAAGCTGCGGAAAGAGCCCGCTGGCGAGCGTCTCGCCATCGTGCTCGACCTCCAGTTGCGGCAGACTGTAGTGGACATCGGTAAGCACATTGCCCGCCGCGGTTGAGGCGGTATGGGATCCGTGGCCCTGGTAATCCTCGCCGTTTTTCGCCACATTGGTACCGGCGGTGAGATTCAACTCATCGTACACACCGGTGACCGCCGGATAGCTGCGCACACCTATCAGCTTGTCATTACACAAGGATTTCTGACCGGCAACGGCGCAATCTCCCACATAGACACCAGTTCCCCAAGGGTTGGTATGATCGTAGCCATCGTCCCCCACATCGGCAAAAGAAGGGTGATCCGTATTCACGCCGGTATCGATGATGCCAACGATAATCCCCTCCCCCTTGTGCGGCACCGAGTCTGTCGCATCCGCCGCACCAGTCCACAATTGATCGGCTCCAATCCATTGCGGGCCGGCGTCGGAGTGCAGCTCATAAGTTCTGGAGCGCTCCACGAAAGCGACCTCGGGAAGCTGGGCGACTCTCTTCGCCTCCTCTTGGGTCAACTTGAGGCTAAAACCATTGATGGCGTTGGTGAATTGACGACGCACTTCCCTACTGCCCACTCGCTGGGATATTTTGTTGATCGCATCCGCCTGCCTGCCCATCAGGTAGCCGCGATAATTCTCAACACCGGCAACTAGCGGCCTGCCCGCGCTGAACAGTTTTCCCGATTTGGACCGGCCGGCATCGGTGGTGGAAAAGCCGGCCGTGTCGCCGCTGTAGGTGGCGACCGGTTTATCGTGCAGGCGTACTATATAGACGTGCTCGCCGGCAACGCCCCGCTCTTCCTTGAACTTGTCGTGCTGCCTGCGTAGATGCACATTGACTCCGTTGTTCTCCAGAACCGAGTAGTCACCCGGCGCCTTGCCGGCAGCCTGATACTCGGCCAGCTTCTCAGGTGTTATTTGCAGTTGCTGCAAATCCTGCGGCGATCCGACTTTCGGACCAACCTGTGCCGCCGAGTGCGTGGCACCAATGGTATAGAGCCCGGCGGCTAAGGCACCGAGCATGTTTCTTATATTCATATAGGAATCCTCCAAAACAACCCTGGACAGCCCTGATTTACAGTCATATATCGTCTCCCCAAGAGAAAAGTTTTTATATATTCGGTCGCTTTATCGATAGTTTTGCGAACAATCAGATGAAATCACGCACCTAGAAATCCGGCTACGGGTTTCGCGTAACAGTTTGTAAGCCCAGCAGGGCGACGATGAGCAGCATCAATCGAGGAAGAAGCACCTGCGGGTACGCAAAAGGCGGTTCGCTACTGGAACCACCCTTCCGGAAACTACCCGGTCAAAATTTGCCGAACCAGGAGGATAGTTTGCGGTGGAAAGCTCTTTTGGAGAGAAATTCTACAGCTGGGATATTTGTAACGAATTGTCACCTTTTTCGCCAAGCCATGGCCGGCGCCTTGTGGCCCGTGATATACAAGGCACCCAAAGTAGTCGGCCATCCATTGACCCCTGATGTACAGAAGAATAAGAAACCAACTCATAACGCTGTTGCTCGCCTCGCTCGGCCATGCCGGGGCTGCGGCCGAAGACGTCAGCGCCCCCGAATGGAATTTCAGTCTCGCCATGGGACGCGGCCTGCTGGAAAACCCGCTCAAGGGCCGGGATAACGCCGAGGGCTTCCTGCTGCCCTCCTTCAGTTACTATGGAGAACGTTTCTTTGTCTGCAACCTCACCGCGGGCTACAGCCTGCTGGAGGAAGACAACTTCTACCTGGACCTGGTGGTACGCCCCAACGAAGACGGCCTCTACTATCACTTCGGCAACCGCGGAGTCACTACGGCCACCATAAGCCCGGCCCTGGGCCTCGTCGGTGAGGAGGAGGATGTAGAGGAAGGCCCGAGGGCCGTTGAGCGCAAGCTATCCGCGGTGGCCGGTCCGAGTTTTACGCTGGTGACCGATTTAGCAGACGTCTCCTTCTCCTACTTTCATGACGTATCCCATGTGCATGACGGCAGCGAGACACACCTGAGTTTCGACAAGCAGTACCGACTCCTCGGCGGCACCCTGGGGTGGAGCCTCGGGGCGGTAAAGAAAGACGCAGACCTGGTGGAGTACTATTACCATATGCGGGAATCCGAGGCCGGGGCCTTTGCGTTTCTCTACGCCTTGCACTCCCCACCGGATGACGTCACCGACCGCTATGCGCGCCTGAATTTTTCCTACCCCCTGGGCAAAAACTTCGAGTTCAAACTGGCGGCCAAGTACAATCGCTACGACATGGACGGGCGGCACGCACTGATGATGGAGAAGCCGGAAACCCTGAGCTGGTTTGCCGGCGTTCAGTACACCATTGGTAGCGAACGATGAAGATGCGGTTTTCTTGTTTTCTGTTGGCTCTGTGCCTCTCGCAACTTGGAACTGCGGCGGAATTGCGGATCACTCCTTCGCTCTGTGCTATCAATGGAGGCGAAGAACTCTGCACTATCCCGGTCAGGATTGAATTTTCCAACGACGACAATGCGCGCTATTGCCTGACCATTTCCGGCAAGGGGCTGATCCGCTGCTTTGCCGGCGGTTCCGTGCAGGAGATGCAGGTCTACGTCACCGCCGACGAAGACGTCCTTTTTCTGGTGACAGCGGAGGAAAGCGGAAAGGGTATCGCCTCGGCGACCCTCAAGGTCGCCCGATACCGCCCCAAGCGCCACCAGCGCCGCTACCATTGGGGACTGCTGTGAGCGCCGACGGAGGTTACCGGATCCTCCTTCTCGAGGACGACGACCAGCTCGCCTCCCTGATCCGCCGCTTCCTGCTTGAGCGCAGGTGCGATGTTACCCGGGCGGAAAACGGCGCTTCCTTTATGAAAGCGCTGCACCACCGGGACTACGATCTGATTCTCGCTGACGTGGTGCTGCCGGATGCCAGCGGCTTCCAGTTGCTCCGACACTACAATAACCAATTGACCTGCCCGGTGATTTTTCTCAGCGCCCTGAGCTCGGTGCAAGACCAGGTAAGAGGCCTCGAACTGGGCGCCTGCGATTACCTGGTGAAGCCGGTGGTGCCGGAGTTGTTGTGGGCAAAAATAGAAGTGAACCTGCGCCGTGCCCGCGGCATAGCGCCATCGACCGCAGACATCCGCATCGGACCGCTACAGGTCAGCCCGGAAAATCGTGAAGCCCAGGTGAACGGCCGGCCACTCGCACTGACCGACTATGAGTTCGAGCTGCTCCTGATATTTGCAGAACACCAGACGCGACCACTCAGCAGGGAGTACCTGTTCCGGCGCGTGGTGGGGCGCGAGTTCGATGGTCTGGACCGCGCCTTGGACATGCGCGTGAGCCGCCTGCGCAAAAAACTCGACTCTATTACCGAAAACATTACCATTCGCTCCATTCGCGGACGCGGCTATACCCTGCATATCTCCGACGGGATCAGCTGATGCGCTTGCAGATGTTCCGCCTGCTCAGCATGATGGCGCTGGCACTGGTTATCGTCTACACGGCAGTGAGCGCCCTGTACCAGAATTATTCCGACTCGCCGGGTGAATACACCATCAGTGCTGCCCAATTGGCGCAAGCTCTCGAACGGGGGGAGGCGCCGTTGGCGCAGAGCTACTCGATAGATGCCATACATTTCCCCGACGACCTGCTGGCTCGCCTGCAATCCGGTGAAATTATCGGCCTGGACGCCGGTGACCGGCAGATCCTCTTCTACCGATTGAACGACAAGGGCGTCCTCCAGATAGGGCCGTTCCCCCAACAACAGGCCGAAAGCATCACCCAATGGCGGCTATTGCTGATCGGCGCCATGCTGCTGGTGTTGCTGCTGCTGATCTGGCCGCTGTTTCGCGATCTGCACCTGCTGCAAAAGCTGGCCATCCGCTTCAGTGAGAAGCCCTTTCGCATGCCCGCCAAAACCAGCCGGCGCTCGGCCATCTACCCCCTGGCGGAAACTTTCCGCCGGATGGCGAATATCGTGCTGGACTACTGCCAGATGAACCAGGACCTGGCGCGCACCATAGCGCATGAAATTCGCACGCCTCTCGCGCAGATCAAGTTTCAACTGGCACTGATGAAGGAAGGCCCGGACAACGCCCTGATCGCCGATGCAACCAGGGACATCGAGCAACTGGTAGACAGATACCTGAGTTTCGCCCGCCTGGAAATTCAGGAAAAGTTCATTTCCCGAAAGTGGGTATCCCTGGAAAATTTCTTCAGTGGCCTCGCGTCGACACTGGAATCCCAGTGCCCGGAACTGCAGATCGGCTACTACTTCCCGGACTGCAAGGCCTGCCTGGAACCCGACGCACTCGCCATCGCCATACAGAACCTGGTCACCAACGCCAACAAGTACGCCCGTGATCGGGTCGATCTGCAGTTCGACTGCGATGGTGAGTATTGCACCTTGACCGTCGAGGACAACGGACCGGGCCTCGCTGGCGACGCGCTCGAACTTACCGACGCATTCACCCGCTCCGCCACCGATGACCAGGGCTACGGTCTGGGCCTGTATATCGTCAAGAAGGTGATGATGTGGCACGACGGCAAGTTACATCTGGACCGCTCGCCCAAACTGGGAGGCACCCGCGCCACCCTGAGCTGGCCCAATTCACCCTGAGTGCCCGAGTTCAGGTCACATTTCGTTATTGCCCCCCGTTTCCCGGAAGGAATGGAGCCTATGCGACACGGTAACCCCTGCAGCCCCATCCCGACACAGTGGTCTTTGTAACAGTCTGTCTCCGACCTGCCTTCCGCTCGGCGGCTAGAATCTATTGAATACCCCGGCTACCTGATGAGAGTTGGCTCGCAGTCGATGAAGATGGTCATTCTGGCCCTACTGATGTCGCTCCCCCTCACCGCCAAGGCCAGTTCCTCGTGCGTAATACTACTCCACGGCCTGCTCCTGTCCGACGGCTGGATGGCGACGATGGAGCGGGCAATTGCCAGGGCGGGCTTTGCGACGGTAAACGTGGACTACCCGTCCACCCGATACCCCATCGAGAAACTGGCCGGGCCCGCTATAGCGCCGGCCCTGGACCACTGCCGGGGCTACGATGAAATCCACTTCGTCACCCATTCTCTCGGCGGCATCCTGGTGCGCTACTACCTAGGCCGGGTGCCGGTGGAAAACCTCGGGCGGGTGGTGATGTTGGGACCGCCGAATAAGGGGAGCGAAGTAGTGGACAAACTTGGGAGGATACCCGGATTTCACTTCGTGTTCGGCGATGCTGGCCTGCAATTGGGTACAGATCGGCAGAGCTTTCCGCGCAAGCTTGGCGCCGCAAATTTTGACGTAGGGGTTATTGCTGGAACCTGCAGTATCCACCCATTTCTCTCGCGGGTAATTCCGGCGGTCGACGACGGCATTGTCTCAGTGGAAAGCACGACGCTCGCGGGCATGCGCGATCACCTGCAAATGCCGGCAACCCATCTATTTATGATTAGAAACGAAGCGGTGATCGCCCAGGTGATTCACTACCTCACGCACGGGGATTTCAAACGGCCGTAGCACTCGAAAGGCGGGAAGGGGATAAATCACACCTTCTTGGCGCGGGCTCGAAGCTTACCGCAATGCGCACAATAATTATGGTTTTTCATCAGTTCCATTTTCTGCGCTCCCCATTTTTTTCAGGATACTCGCCGTGATATCGAGCGATACATCCTCGAGGTGCAGAAACTGACTGCGCGCGGCTACCGCGGAACACCCCCGCTCCTTCGCAGAAGTGCGGATCACCGGTTGTGCCAGGCGCATGACACTCGCGGTCAGTTCGGTATCGAGTTCCTCAAGTTCGCGGTTGAGCTGGCGGCGTTTTTCCTGGAGCGCGACGAGGCGCCGTGCCAGTTCTTCCGCACGGGCATTGGAGGTCTGCACGGAAAGTGAGACCCGGGCCTCTTCGAATGCCTGGGTGTCGGCCTCCAACTTCTTGATATCCCTCTCGTAGCTCTGCCGGGCCCTCTCTCGAATCTGCTGGAAGCGCTCAGCCATATTTACCGCCACCTGCGAATTCAACAACAGGAAGTTTTCATCGACAACGCACAGGAGAAACGGCCGGGCCGGTTGAGCATGGACCGGTGCAGATAACACCGCAACGGCGATCAGGAGACACCTGCAGGGTGATGTAATTCGCATAGGACAGTTTCCTGGCTGGGTACATACGACATGGAGGAGGGCCGGAATACGGCCCCCCTCTGCCAGGCGTCAGAACTCGAAGCCGACGCCGATTGCTGCACCCACATTTCCGGTGCGGGCGCCATAGGTGGCACCGCCCTTGATCACGAAGCTGCCGGTGTTCAGCGAGCCGCCGAATGCCACGGCGCTCTCGCCCTGGTAGGTGCCGGCACCGATCGCGATCATGCTCTTGCCCGGCGACGAGGGCTGGGGTATGCCAGCCACCGCCATGGCCGCGGCCGTGCCCTCCTCGCCGTCGTTGCGCACCTCGTGCAACTCCCGGGTGAAGCTGAAGTCGAGATCGGCGATGCGCTGATCGGTATAGGCATTGGCCTCGCTCAGGGTGTTGGACAGGCCCCGATTGAGCTGGCGGACATTCACCGCGTCGGTGTCCCGGGTGCCGTCAGCCACGTTGGCGATTTGTCGCTCCGAGCCAGCGGCGCCGACGGAGACGACATTTTCGCGACCGTCGTCCGTAGAGCCGTAACCCAGCGCCACCGAGTTGCGGCCGCTCGCCTTGGCGTTCACGCCGACCGCTGTCGACATTTCACCGCTGGCCGAGGCGCCATAGCCTCCGGCGACGGAGTTGGCGCCGGAAGCGTTGGGCTTGTCGAAGCCGCCGCTGTTATCCGACACGAACGGAGCAGCTTCCACGGAGACACTGGCAATCGCCTCCGCCAACTGCCCTACAGTGGCAGCGTCGTTGTCGGCGATGCCGTCGGCGAGGCCTGTGATCAACCGATTGCCATCGGTGCCGCTGACATCAATGGTGGTGCCGCCGGTCATGGAACCGATGGTGAGCTGGCCACTGCCCGGCGCACCGCCAGTCTGGCGTACCAGGCCGACGTTGCCACTGTTGATGTCGTTGGTGAGATTGGTGATATCGCCTTCCACCGTGGTGACGCGACCATCCAGGTTGTTGATCGCCGTATCCTGCGCGTTCAGCGCATCGCCGACATTGTTGAAAGTCGATCCCTGGACGTTGTAGCTCGGCGGCGTATAAACCCCGGTTGTGGAGTCGTAGGCGGCGCCGCCGCCCAGGGAGTTCGCCGTGTTCTGGGCGACCTGGTTGAGCTGGCTGACATTCACCACGTCGGTGGACGCAGAGCCGGGGGCGACATTGGTGATTTTCCGCTCCATACCGGACTGGCCAACCGATACTTCGCCCACCGAGTCCTGCGGTGCCACCAGGCCATAGGCCGTATAACCGACCTGTGCCCCCAGCGAGGTGAAGGCATTGGCGCCCAGGGCGATGCTGCCGTCGTGGTTGACGGTGGCGCCAGTACCGAAGGCGATGGCATCCAACCCGGTGGCGGTGGCGGCACCCACGGCGATGCTGCCATCGCCCGAGGCCAGGGCATCCACACCCGCCGCCAGGGAGTTGACGCCAGTAGCGCCGTCATTGTCGTAGTTGGTGTCGATGGTGCCGCCGTCGTTCACGCTGTAGTAGTGGGTGGTGGCAGCGGCCTGCGCTTCCTGCAGCTGCGCCACGTTGACGGCATCGGTATCCGCTGTACCAGCAGCCACACCGGTGATCTGGCGGGTGACGCCGCCGCCGGCGTCACCCACGCTCACCGCACTGGCAGTACTCAACCAGGTGGGTGATGTGTCGGTGGAGGGCGCATCGGTGGCCGGATCGTAGCCGGCAACGCCGGCCGCGGTGGAGGCCACCGAGCCGCTGCCGATGGCCACGCCGCCGGCCACGGTGACGTCCGCACCATTGCCGATCACGAAGGCGTCCGCCACGTCCACATCGTTGCCATTGCCGATAATACGGCTGCCGTCGGCGGCGGCCTGCAGGATATTGTCGTTGCCGAAGATGCCAGTCTCATCGGCGTCGATGGTGTTGTTGTTGCCCAGCGCATAGGAGCCAGTACCGCTGATGGTATTGGGGTCACCGATGGCGCCGGAGTTGTCGCCATTGACGACATTGCCGGTACCGATGCTGATGGACTGGGCTCCGTTGGCCACGGCGCCGGTACCCATGGCGATCGCGTTGATACCGGTGGCAGCGGCGCCAGACCCCTGAGCCACGGCATTGATACCACTGGCGGCGGCGGAGCCCACTGCGATGCTGCCGGCACCGGAGGCCAGGGCGTCCACGCCCGCGGCCAGGGAATTGACGCCAGTGGCGCCGTCGTTGTCGTAGTTGCCGCTGATGGTGCCGCCGTCGTTCACGCTGTAGTAGTGGGTGGTGGCGGCGGCCTGGGCCGCCTGCAGCTGCGCCACGTTGACGGCATCGGTATCCGCGGTACCCGCGGCCACGCCAGTGATCTGGCGGGTGATGCCGCCGGCCGAATCACCGACGCTCACCGCACTGGCAGTACTCAACCAGGTGGGCGAAGTATCCGTGGATGGCAGGCCGGTGACCGGATCGAAACCGGCTACGCCGGCGGCGGTGGAGGCGACGGAACCGCTGCCGATCGCCACGCCGCCAGCCACGGTGACGTCCGCGCCATTGCCGATCACGAAGGCATCCGCCACATCCAGGTCGTTGCCGTTGCCAATCACGCGGCTGCTGGTGGCGCCGATCTGCAAGATATTGTCGTTGCCGAAGGCTCCCGCCTCGTCGGCGTCGATGGCGTTGTTGTTGCCCAGTGCGTAGGAGCCGGCGCCGTTGATGGTGTTGGGATCGCCGATGGCACCGGAGTTGTCACCGTTGACGATATTGCCGGTGCCGATGCTGATGGCACTGATGCCGTTGGCCTGGGCACCGGTACCCAGGGCTATAGCGCTGTCGCCGCTGGCAAGGGCACCCGAGCCCTGAGCGATGGAGACCAGGCCGCTGGCATTGGCGGCACCGACGGCGATACTGCCATCGCCGGAGGCCAGGGCGTCTACACCGGCGGCCAGGGCGTTGAGGCCGGTGGCACCGTCGTTGTCGTAATTGCCACCGATGGTGCCGCCGTCGTTGACGCTGTAGTAGTGAGTGGTGGCCGCGGCCTGGGCCGCCTGCAGCTGCGCCACATTGACCGCGTCGGTATCCGCGGTACCCGCGGCCACGCCAGTGATCTGGCGGGTGATGCCGCCACCGGCATCGCCCACGCTCACAGCACTGGCGGTGGAGAGCCAGATGGGCGAAGTATCAGTGGACGGCAGGCCGGTGACCGGATCGAAACCGGCTACGCCGGCCACGGTGGAGGCGACGGAACCGCTGCCGATCGCCACGCCGCCGGCCACGGTGACGTCCGCACCGTTGCCGATCACGAAGGCATCCGCCACATCCAGGTCGTTGCCGTTACCGATCACACGGCTGCCGGTGGCACCGATTTGCAGGATATTGTCGTTGCCAAAGGCACCCGCCTCGTCGGCGTCGATGGTGTTGTTGTTGCCCAAGGCATAGGAGCCGGCGCCGTTGATGGTGTTGGGATCGCCGATGGCACCGGAGTTGTCGCCGTTGACGATATTGCCGGTGCCAATGCTGATGGACTGGGCACCATTGGCCTCGGCGCCATTGCCCAGTGCTATGGCATTGAGGGCAGCGACTGCGTTGGTACCCAGGGCAATGGCATCGGTACCGCTGCCAAGGGCGTTGAAGCCGGCGGCAATGGCGCGATCACCGGATGCCAGGGTACCGTCGCCAGTGGCGATGGCGTCGACGCCGAGTGCCACCGCATTGACGCCAATGGCGACGGCGTTCAGGCCGACTGCACCTTCGTTGGCAAAATTGGTGGTGGGTGTGCCGCCGTCGTTGACGCTGAAGTAGTGGATGGTGGCCGCGGAGAGCTGCGCCACATTGACTGCGTCGGTATCCGCGGTACCGGCTGCCACGCCGGTGATCTGGCGGGTAATGCCGCCGGCGGCGTCGCCGACGCTAAGCGCACTGGCGGTGCTCAACCAGGTGGGCGAGATATCGGTGGAGGCCGCGCCGGTGACCGTATCGAAGCCGGCCACGCCGGCGGCGGTGTCGGCCAGCGAGCCGCTGCCGATGGCCACGCCACCGGTGACGGTGACGTCGGCGCCATTGCCGATCACGAAGGCGTCCGCCACATCCAGGTCGTTGCCGTTGCCGATCACGCGGCTGCCGGTGGCGGCGAGTTGCAGGATATTGTCGTTGCCGAAGACACCAGCCTCGTCGGCGTCAATGGTGTTGTTGTTGCCCAAGGCGTAGGAGCCGGCCCCGCTAATGGTGTTGGGGTCGCCGATGGCGCCGGAGTTGTCACCGTTGACGATATTGCCGGTACCAATACTGATGGCGTTCAGGCCGTTGGCCTCGGCGTCGGCACCCACGGCGATGGCATTGTCGCCGGCGGCAACGGCGCCGGTACCCTGGGCGGTAGCATCCACACCACTGGCAGTAGCGGCGCCCAGGGCGATGCTGCCGTCGCCGGAGGCCAGCGCATCTACACCGGCCGCCAGGGCGTTGATACCTGTGGCGCCGTCGTTGACAAAGTTACCGCCCGTGGTACCGCCGTCGTTGACACTGAAATAACGGGTGGTGGCGGCGGTGAGCTGAGCTACGTTGACCGCATCGGTATCTGTAGTACCGGCGGCTACGCCGGTGATCTGGCGGGTGATACCGCCGGCGGCGTCGCCCACACTCACCGCACTGGCGGTGGACAGCCAAGTGGATGAGGTGTCGGTGGAACCGGTGCCGGTGACCGGGTCGAAACCGGCCACGCCGGCGGCGGTGGAGGCAACGGAACCGCTGCCGATGGCCACGCCGCCGGCGACGGTCACGTCCGCGCCGTTGCCGATTACGAAGGCGTCCGCCACATCCAGGTCGCTGCCGTTGCCAATCACGCGGCTGCCAGTGGCGCCGATTTGCAGGATATTGTCGTTGCCAAAGGCGCCCGCCTCGTCGGCGTCGATGGTGTTGTTGTTGCCCAGGGCATAGGAGCCGGCGCCGTTGATAGTGTTGGGATCGCCGATGGCACCGGAGTTGTCGCCGTTAACGATATTGCCGCTGCCGATGCTGATGGCGTTGGCACCGTTGGCCTGGGCGCCGTCCCCCATGGCAATGGCGCTGGCACCGGCGGCCAGGGCATCCACGCCGGCGGCGATGGCGTTGGGCCCGGTGGCACCGTCGTTGTCGAAGTTGCCGCCGGGCGTACCGCCGTCGTTGACGCTGTAGTAGTGGGTGGTGGCGGCTGCCTGGGCCTGCTGCAGCTGCGCCACGTTGACCGCATCCGTATCCGCGCTGCCGGCGGCCACGCCAGTGATCTGGCGGGTGACGCCGCCGGCGGCGTCGCCCACGCTCACCGCGCTGGCGGTGGAGAGCCAGGTGGGCGTGGTGTTGGTAGAGGGCGCATCGGTCGCCGGATCATAGCCGGCCACGCCGGCGGCGGTGGCGGCCACCGAGCCGCTGCCGATGGCCACGCCGCCGGCTACGGTGACATCCGCGCCATTGCCGATCACAAAGGCATCCGCCACATCCAGGTCGTTGCCGTTGCCGATGGCGCGGCTGCCGGTAGCACCGATCTGCAGAATATTGTCGTTGCCGAAGGCGCCCGCCTCGTCGGTGTCGATGGTGTTGTTGTTGCCCAGGGCATAGGAGCCGGCGCCGTTGATGGTGTTGGGATCGCCGATGGCGCCGGAGTTGTCGCCGTTGACGATATTGCCAGTGCCGATGCTGATGGACTGGAGTCCGTTGGCCTGGGCGCCATTGCCGATGGCCACGGCATTGTCGCCGCTGGCCGCGGCGCTGGCCCCCAGAGCGGTGCTGTCGCTGCCCATCGCCTGGGCGTTGACGCCGATACCGGTGGCATTGTTTCCGGCGGCGTCGGCGAAGGCGCCCACGGCGGTGCCGAACTGGCCGCCGCTGGTGGCGCCGCGGCCCAGAGCGGCGCTGCTGGCGCCGCTGGCGGCGGCGGTATCGCCCAGGGCGATACTGTTGGCCGCTGAGGCCGCGGCGGCGTCGCCTATCGCCAGGCTGCTATCGGCACTGGCACTGGCCAGGGTGCCGAAGGCCATGGTGGACGCGCCCTGGGCGCTGGCGCCAGTGCCCAGAGCCACGGCGGAACCGGCGGTGGCGTCGGCCACCGCACCGGTGCCTATGGCGATATTGTCGGGCCCACCCAGTGTACCGCCGGCGGCGGCGCTGTCGCCCAGGGCCAGGTTGCCATCCCCGGCGGCGCTGGCATCCACGCCGATGGCCACCGCGTTGAGGCCGGTAGCGCCGTCGTTGGCGAAGTTGCCGCCGGCGGTGCCGCCGTCGTTGACACTGTAGTAATGCACGGTGGCGGCCTCCAACTGGGCCACATTGACCGCGTCGGTCTCCGCGGTACCGGCGGCCACACCGGTGATCTGGCGGGTGACGCCGCCGGCGGCATCACCGACGCTGACCGCGGCGTCGGTGGACAGCCAGGTGAGGCTGGTGTCGGTGGAGGCAGCGCCGGTGGCCGGATCGAAGCCAGCCACGCCGCCGGCGGTGGAAGCCACAGCACCGCTGCCGATGGCCACGCCACCGGCCACAGTCACGTCGGCGCCGTTGCCCATGGCGAAGGCATCCGCCACATCCAGGTCGTTGCCGTTGCCGATCACACGGCTGCCGGTGGCGCCGGCCTGCAGGATATTGTCGTTGCCGAAGGCGCCGGCATTGTCGGCGTCAATGGTGTTGTTGTTACCCAGGACATAGGAGCCGGCGCCGGTGATGGTATTGGGATCGCCGATGGCGCCGGAGTTGTCGCCGCTGACGCTGTTGCCGCTGCCGATGCTGATGGCGTTCTGGCCGCTGGCCTGGGCGCCGTCACCCAGGGCGATGGCGCTGGCACCGCTGGCGGCGGCGTCCACGCCCAGAGCCATGGCATTGAGGCCGATGGCACCGTCGCTGTTGAAGTTGCCGCCGGGCGTGCCGCCGTCGTTCACGCTGTAGTAGTGTGTGGTCGCCGCGGCCAACTGGGCAACATTGACTGCATCGGTATCCTCGGTACCCGCGGCCACGCCGGTAATCTGGCGGGTGACGCCGCCTGCCGCGTCGCCAACACTGACTGCAGCATCAGTAGAGAGCCAAGTGGGCGTGGTATCGGTGGAGGGCGCTTCGGTGGCCGGATCGTAGCCGGCCACACCACCTGCGGTGGAAGCCACCGAACCATTGCCGATCGCCACGCCGCCGGCCACGGTCACATCGGCACCGTTGCCGATCACGAAGGCGTCCGCCACATCTACATCATTGCCGTTGCCGATAATGCGGCTGCCGGTGGCGGCAAGCTGCAGGATATTGTCGTTGCCAAAGGCGCCAGCCTCGTCGGCATCGATGGTGTTGTTGTTGCCCAACACATAGGAGCCAGCGCCGTTGATGGTATTGGGGTCGCCGATAGCGCCGGAGTTGTCACCGTTGACGATATTGCCGGTGCCGATGCTGATGGAACCAAGGCCATTGGCCTGGGCACCAGTACCAAGGGCAATGGCATCCACCCCGCTGGCAGTGGCGGCGCCTGTGGCAATGCTGCCGTCGCCTGAGGCCAGGGCGTCCACGCCACTGGCCACCGAGTTGATGCCGGTGGCGCCATCGTTGTTGTGGTTGCCGCCGATGGTGCCGCCGTCATTCACGCTGTAGTAGTGGGTGGAGGCGGCTGAGAGCTGGGCCACGTTGACCGCGTCGGTATCCGCGGTGCCCGCGGCCACGCCAGTGATCTGGCGGGTGACGTCGCCTGCGACATCGCCAACACTTACCGCCGCGTCGGTGGAGAGCCAGGTGGGTGTAGTGTCGGTGGACGGCGCGCCGGTGACCGGATCAAAACCGGCTACACCACCGGCAGTGGAGGCCACCGAACCGCTACCGATCGCCACGCCGCCGGCCACGGTCACATCCGCGCCGTTGCCGATCACGAAGGCATCCGCCACATCCAGGTCGTTGGCGTTGCCGATGATACGGCTGCCGTCGGCGGCGGCCTGCAGGATATTGTCGTTGCCGAAGGCGCCCGCTTCGTCAGCGTCGATAGTGTTGTTGTTGCCCAATGCATAGGAGCCAGCACCGTTGATGGTATTGGGGTCGCCGATGGCGCCGGAGTTGTCACCGTTGACGATATTGCCGGTGCCGATGCTGATGGACTGGGCGCCGTTGGCCTGAGCGCCGTCACCCAAGGCGATGGCGCTGGCGCCGGTGGCCAGAGCACCCACGCCACTGGCGACGGCATTGAGGCCGGTGGCGCCGTCGTTGGCGTAATTACCGCCGACCACGCCGCCGTCGTTCACGCTGTAGTAATGGGTGGTGGCGGCGGCCAGTTGGGCCACGTTGACCGCGTCCGTTTCCTGGGTACCCGCGGCCACACCGGTGATCTGGCGGGTAACGCCGAAGGTGGCATCGCCCACGCTTACGGCGCTATTCGAGCTCAGCCAGGTTGGGGAAGTATCGGTGGAGGCCGCGCCGGTGACGGGATCGAAACCGGCCACACCGCCGGCGGTGGAAGCCACCGAGTCGCTGCCGATCGCCACGCCACCGGCGACGGTCACATCGGCGCCGTTGCCGATCACGAAGGCATCCGCCACATCCAGGTCGTTGCCGTTGCCGATCACACGGCTGCCGTCGGCGGTGGCCTGCAGGGTATTGTTGTTGCCGAAGGCACCGGCGCTGTCGGCGTCGACGGTGTTGTCATTGCCCAACACATAGGACCCGACGCCATTGATGGTATTGGGGTCGCCGATGGCGCCGGAGTTGTCGCCGTTGACGATGTTGCGATTACCGATACTGATGGACTCGGTGCCGTTGGCCTGCACCCGGGAGCCGATAGCCACCGCGTCCTGGCCATTGGCCTCCGCCAGCAGGCCGACGGCGATGGCGCCCGACGCCGTCGCCGATGCCGTGTTGCCCAGGGCCACGGCGTTGTCGCCGGAGGCCGTGCTGGAATTGCCCGCACCCAGGGAGCTGATGCCGGACGCAACTATCTGATGCCCCAGGGCCGTCGCGTTCTGGGCAGTGGCCTGGGACAGGTCGCCGAAGACGGACGATGCTGCCCCGCTCGCCACAGTGGCGGCGCCGACCGCGGTGGCGGCGGCCCCACTCGCATCGGCATTGTCGCCCACGGCGATGGTCTGGCCGGCGCTGGCGCTGGCGAGCTGGCCGATGGCAATGGCACTTTCGCCATTGGCGGTATTCTGGTCGCCGATGGCCACGGCGCCCTGCCCGGCCACTGTGTTGGAAAAGCCAATGCCCACGGCCCCCTGGGCCGGTGTGCCGGCCACACCGACGGCCTGGCCGCCGCCGCCCACCAGGTTGGTATTACCCATGGCGATGGCGCCGTTACCGGTGGCGGTATTGTCCAGGCCCTGCGCCACCGCGCCGTTGCCGGTGGCCGTGTTCGGATCGCCGATGGCCACCGCGCCCGCTCCGTCGGCTACGTTGCCGACACCAATGGAAACCGCCGAACCGACACCAGCCGTACCGGTAGCGGAAGCGCTCTGCCCGATGGCGATATCGCCGTCCTGATTCGCCACGGCGGCGGAACCCTGGGCGATGGAGTCGGCGCCGATGGCCTGGGCATCCACGCCGATGGCAATCGCGTTGAGGCCGGTGGCGCCGTCGTTGTCGAAGTTGCCGCCGGCGGTACCGCCGTCGTTCACGCTGTAGTAATGAACGGTGGCGGCATCCTGGGCTGCCTGCAACTGTGCCACGTTGACCGCGTCGGTATCTGCGGTACCGGCGGCCACTCCGGTAATCTGCCGGGTGATGCCACCGCCGGCATCGCCCACGCTTACCGCGGCGTCGGTGGAAAGCCAGGTGGGCGTGGTATCGGTGGAAGGCGCACCGGTGGTCGGATCATAGCCGGCGACGCCGCCGGCGGTGGAGGCCACCGAGCCGTTGCCCAGGGCCACACCGCCGGCCACAGTCACGTCGGCGCCGTTGCCGATTACGAAGGCGTCCGCCACATCCACATCGTTGCCGTTGCCGATCACGCGGCTGCCGGTAGCGGCGGCCTGCAGGATATTATTGTTGCCGAAGGCGCCGGCGCTGTCGGCATCGACGGTATTGTCGTTGCCCAGCACATAGGAGCCGGCGCCGTTGATGGTATTGGGATCACCGATGGCGCCCGAGCCAGCGCCGTTGACGATATTGCCGGTGCCGATACTGATGGAATCCAGCCCGTTCGCCTGGGCGCCGTTGCCCATGGCGATGGCATTGTCGCCGGCGGCGACAGCATTGGTGCCCTGCGCTATGGAATCGGCACCGCTGGCCTGGGCTGTGTTGCCGAAGGCCATGGCGTTGACGCCGCTGGCCGCGCTGTCGCTGCCGATGGCCACAGAGGTATCCCCGCTGGCATTGGAGCGCACACCCATGGCGAGGCTCTCCAGACCACTGGAGGTGGCCAATGAGCCGATGGCTACGCTGGAAAGGCCGCTGGCCTCGGTGCTGGTGCCAATCGCCAGGCTGGCGGTGCCTGAAGCCAGGGCGGCCACGCCGAAGGCCTGGGCGGCGCCGGCAAGGGCGGTGGCGTTGGCCCCGAAGGCCACCGAGTAGTTGCCCTCCGTATAGGAGCCGCAGCCGTAGGCGAAGGAATAGACCCCGTAGGTCTGTGGTCGCACGGTTGTGGCACCACCGGTGGTCGCGCCCTGATAGCCCACGCCACCACCTGTTGTCCCGTTACCGGTCCAGTTCACAGCCGAAGTCGAAGTGCCGTAGGGCTGCATCCCGCCCCAGACAGCGTTGTCCACGAAACGCTGGTACTCCTCCGCCGCGGTAATACCGGCTGCCAGTCCCCGACGGCCAATCACATTGTCGGCACCACAGTAATCGTTGTTGTCACCGGCGAATGAAACGCTGCCGTTACTGGCCTGAGCCACACCCTGCCCGGCTGCGCTGCTTGAGCCGTTAAAGCCGCCATGCCAGGCAACGTTGGCCCCATAGACCGGCGAACAGATCGCCGCGGCCAGCGCAATGCCGACGGCACTGCCTACACCGAGGGCTGGCCGCTTCTTCGCACCGCTGCCACCGCGGCACTTGCGCGTACTGGCCAGCTCGGAGGCCACCACCATCTGTCTGTGGGTGGGGCTCCAGATCAATCGATAAACCCTGTTCATAGCGATAACTCCTTGCTTGTTAAGGGGACAGAGCCTGTTTGCGGATAAAGCGCTGCCGCGGCTTCCTCGCGATCAGTGAAATTACTGGGATTCGGATATTGATTTCCCGGCCACTCACGGCACTACGTGTCAGGATTCTGGGCGGGCATCCACCCTCCCCAACCGGGTGGTGCAGTGCAGATGGCCGCTTCTCGGCTGGCAGATAAAATGATCCGCAAAGATTGAGGGGCAGTTTGCGCGGGCGTGCGCGAGATTTTGGCTGAGCGATTAAAACCGCCTTGCCCCAGGCCAGGTATAACTTCGACCATTAGTTCCTTACTCTTTACTTCAAGAGATTCCATCGACACTACTTTTGAGGACGCAGTTTTTCGGGATTATTTCGGGTTTTCCCGCGCGCAAATCATGGAACTCAATTGCACTCCAAACCCATCCATGCATCGGAGTATTTTCTCTGGATAATTTCACGATAGTGCAAGCAAATTACGCATCCAGACCGTGGCGGAAGTTGTATCCAAGTTGTCCAGATAGGCCACTAAGGAAAAACAAAATGAATTATTTTTAGCCGGGGAAATCGTCCGGATTGGAAGATAGATTACCGGCATAATCGGACAGTCTCTCTTCCTCTTGCGAGTGGAATTCTATTTTTTCTACTACGCTTTTTCAGCGTTACGAATTCTCTGTCAGGGACAATGCAAAATGCACAAGGAAGTTTTTCTCGGCATCTGCACACTGGTGCTCCTGTGTAGTATTGGTGCCGGTAACAGCGCTTTCGCATCGGCGGAGAGCGACCGGCCCCAATCCTCCGACGCCTACCAGCTCGCCCTGCCGGGCGCCGAACCTTATGCCCCGCCATTGCGGAAATTACTGGCGGCCGCCTATCAAGGGAAGGGCGAAGACTACCGGCCGGGCACCCGCTACCTGAATCGCGACGGATCACCGAAGTACACCAACCGCCTGATCCTGGAACCCAACCCCTTCCTGTCGCAGCATGCCCACGATCCGGTGAACTGGTATCCCTGGGGCGAGGAGGCTTTCGCCGCATCGCGAGAACTGAAGCGGCCGATTCTGCTCGTCCTGGGCTACTCCACCTGCCTCTGGTGCCAGGTGATGGCGAGCGAATCCTTCGAGGACGGGGAAATCGCCGAATTCATCAACCGCTACTATGTTCCGGTGTTGGTGGACCGCGAGACGCGGCCGGAACTGGATGCAATCTATATGAGTGCACTGCAGGCACTCACCGGCAGCGGCGGCTGGCCGGCGCTGCTGTGGCTGACCCCGGAGGGCAAGCCCTTCCACGGCACCACCTATCTCCCGCCGCGGGACGGCCAGCGCGGCGCCGCCAGCGGCCTTCTTTCCCAACTGCGACAGGTGGCGGAAATCTGCCGCGGACAGCCGGAAAAAGTGGCCCGGTCAGCCGAGAAGTTGACCCTTGCTGTGCGGAAGGTACTCGAGCCGAATAACGGCGGCGACCTGCCAGGCGCCGGGCTGTTGCAAACCGCGGTGGACAGCTACCGGCAAAGCTACGACCCACAAAATGGCGGCATCAGCGGTGCACCCAAATTTCCCGGCGGCCTGCCCGTGCGCCTACTGCTGAGGCATTACCGGCACAGCGGCGACGGGGATGTGCTGGAGATGGTCACCAATACCTTGGGCAAAATTGCCGGCGGTGGCGTGCGCGATCAACTGGGTGGCGGTTTCCACCGCTACGCCCAAGACTCGACCTGGCAGCGCCCCTATTTCGAGACGAGCCTCTACGACAACGCGCTGCTGGCAATGACCTACCTGGAGGCCTTCCAGGTCACCCGCGAACCGCAATTCCGCGCGGTGGTAGAGGGCATATTGAGCTACGTGCAGCGGGACCTGAAGGCCCCCAGGGGGGCCTTCTACTCCGCCACCGGCGCCGCCAGCCAGGCACCGGCGGGGCAGTTCGAAGAGGGCCGCTTCTATACCTGGACACCGGCGGAAATGGACGCAGTACTGGACGGAGAAGAGGCACAGCTGGCGAAGTTCTATTACCAGGTGACGGACAGAGGCGATTTCCGCAACCGCAATATTCTGCGCGCGCCGCTGCCGCTGCCGCAGGTGGCGCAGGCCCTGAAAATGCCCCCGCACCGGGCGCACCTGCTGCTCGCCTCCGCGCGGCATAAGCTCCAGCGCGCCCGCGCACAGCGCCCTGGGCCCGTCCGCGACGAGAAAATCCTGACCGCCTGGAACGGCCTGATGATTTCCGCCTTTGCCCGCGCTGGCCTGGTGCTGGACGAGCCCACCTATATCCACACTGCGCGTATGGCGGCCAACTTCATCGGCCGCCACCTGCGGCAAGACAATCGCCTCTACCGCAGCTCCACAAAAGGCCGCGCGCAGCACAACGCCTACCTGGACGACTACGCCTTCACCATCGCTGCGCTGCTCGACCTCTACGAGGCCAGCGGCGAAATCGGCTGGCTGCACGGAGCACTGCTGCTGGACAAGAGCCTGGAAGAACTCTACGAGGACCGGGAGCGGGGCGGTTTCTTTATGACCAGCCACGACCACGAAAAGCTGATCGCGCGGCAAAAGCCGGCCCACGATGGCGCCGAGCCCTCGGGCAACTCGGTAGCATTGCTCAATCTCCTGCGCCTGGAACAGTTCACTTCCGACAAGCGCTTCCGCATACGCGCGGAAAGGGGGCTGCGCGCTTTTGCGGGCAACCTGCAGGCCAATCCCAAATCCCTGCCGGAAATGCTGCTGGCGCTGGATTTCTATCACGACAGGGCGAAGGAAATCGTTATTGTCACCCCGGAGGGACAGAGGGAAGACGCCGAGCCGTTGCTCGTGCAATTGCGTCGCACCTTCCTGCCCAACCGGACCCTCACGGTCGTGGAGCGGGGCAAAGCACTGGCGCGCCACGCACAATTCATCCCCCTGCTGCAGGGCAAGCAGGCCGTGGGAGACAGGGCCACCGCCTACGTCTGCACAGGGAGCAACTGCGGCCCGCCGCTGCAGGACCCGGCAATTTTCGCCCAACAGATCAGTGCAACGGACTCCGCTTGGGAGTGAGGCTTCCGACAGGGAGGAGAGCAAACATGACCGCTGAGCGCATTCAAAGTATCACCATTGTCGGCGGTGGCACTGCCGGCTGGATGGCGGCGGCGATGTTGTCCCACCACTATCACGAGTACCAACCGCGTATCCGGCTGGTGGAGTCGGAGCAGATCGGCACTGTGGGTGTGGGCGAAGCGACTTTGCC
The DNA here is from genome assembly GCF_059834885.1 of Microbulbifer sp. SE14. NCBI lineage: Bacteria > Pseudomonadati > Pseudomonadota > Gammaproteobacteria > Cellvibrionales > Microbulbiferaceae > Microbulbifer > Microbulbifer sp. SE14. The sequence goes on from NZ_JCBAJA010000004.1 coordinate 177,525, forward strand.
CAGCCTGATCGATCTGCACCAGGAACTGGGAATCCGCGAGGCGGACCTGATTGCCGCAACCGGTGCCACCTACAAGCTGGGCATCGACTTTATCGACTGGTACAAACCGGGGGACCACTTCTTTCACGCCTTCGCCGGCTACGGCGCGCCGCTGGCCGGGCTGCCGTTCTTCCCCTGCTGGCAGAAGCTGCGCCGCCTGGCGCGGGCGGCGCCCCTGGCGGAATACAGTCTCGCTGCGGCCCTGGCCAGAAGCGGTCGCTTCACCCAGCCCCACCCGGACACCACCCACCCCCTGGCTCAGTACAACTATGCCTACCACTTCGATGCCAGCCGTTACTCACGTCTTTTGCGGAGCTACGCCGAGGCCCGCGGCGTAGAGCGTTTGGAGGGCAAGGTGACGGACGTACGTTTGAGCCCGGACAGCGGCCATATCGACTGTCTGCTGTTGGACGACGGACGGCTGTTGGGCGGCGATCTGTTCGTGGACTGCTCCGGCTTCCGGGGCCTGCTGATCGAGCAGGCCTTGGGCGCCGGTTTCGAGGACTGGAGCCACTGGCTGCCAGTGAACAGCGCTGTGGCGGTGCAGAGCAAACGTCGCGGCGCCCCCCCCCCTTATACCCGTTCGATCGCCATGCCCGCCGGCTGGCGCTGGCAGATACCGCTACAGCATCGCAACGGAAACGGTTATGTCTACTGCAGCATGCACATCGGCGACGAGCAGGCCCACGAGACCCTACTCGCAGCGATCGACGGCGACGTCCTCGGTGAACCCCGCCTGATCCGCTTCAGAACCGGAATGCGCAAGCAGTTCTGGTACCGCAACTGCGTGGCCCTGGGTTTGGCCTCGGGCTTTGTCGAACCGCTGGAGTCCACCAGTATCTCGCTGATTCAGACCGGACTGGAAAAATTGGTGCAACTTATGCCCGACCTGGTGCCGGATCCTGCCAAAGTGGCCGAGGCCAACCGTATCAACCGCCTCGAATACGAGCGCATTCGCGACTTCATCATCCTGCACTACAAACTCAACCAGCGCGACGACAGCGACTTCTGGAGAGAGCTTCGCACCATGCAGGTACCGGACAGCCTGCAGTTCAAGCTGGACGCCTTCGCCGAAGACGGCAGTCTGTATATCACGGAACGGGAGTCTTTCAGGGAATCCAGCTGGCAGGCGATTTGCGACGGCATGCATTTCCGTCCCCGGCGTTACTGGCCACCGGTGGACCTCCTGGACGTGGACTGGATAGCACAGGAAGCGGAGGCCATGCGACACGCTATCGCCACCGGGATTCGGCGCGCGCCGCTGCACGGGGACTATCTCGCGCGGATACCCGCATTAACCCATCAGTAAAGTCGAAATTGCGGGACATAGCGACAACCGCGGCAGGGCCAGCTACAACCTCAATCTATCATGGGATAGAGGAAAGACTACCTGATAAACAGGGGCATAGCCGCCAATCGGTTGACAGCAAAGGAATACGGAGATTCACAGCCGGTCACCAGCAACAGCACTCCGAATGGGCACGCACAAAACCGCAGTTGGAAATGCGCATTCTATGATTATATAAACTTGCTCCTGACAAAAAAGTGTCTCCTAGGCTGCAAGATACGATTTTTTTCGTATACCCCTGCAGTCTCCTTAGCCCAGATATTTCTGGGCTTTTTTTCATAAACCGCCAGAATCACCTTACTCCCAGACCTATTCCATTACGGAAGCATGAAAAGACCACTATAGAAACTCTATTAGACATCAAGACAATTACTTAAATATCTATCATGATTTATCTATGAAATTACAAAATGGCACAATCGGACAAAATGAAAGAAAAAGCTGCCGATATATGGAAAAAATTCACTTTTCACTATAAATTAAATGAAACAGAAATATTCAGATCAGATCAATTCTGACTGGTGAAAGAGATTCCAGGACCCGCAGTTAGAGTAGTAGTCCGGAATAGGATTGCGTAAATATACGCGATCCATTGTTTGAGCCGGGGTAGAGGAAAGAGCTGTCTTTGTATTACCTCTGTCCCGGCTCCCCTACAAGACAGTTCAAAGTACCATTCATTCCAATATGCCACTCTCCCACTATCGAACCTGGGATGAGAGAGCCAGCAAACACCAGGCAAAGAACACTCCCTATCCAGGGTGTCGCTGTAGCAGCTATTCTTCCCAAATAGTATTAACCGTGCTCTCACCTAAGCCTTCCGTAGATCATGGATTACCACCTTATAAGAGGGACGTAGACCAATTTTGTACCGCCTCATGCCAATCCCATGTAGCGGTAGCCCCGTGATGCGGAAAACATAGCCCTCTAAGATTGGAAAGGAATTCAATGTTTAAACGTTTTCGCGGCATGTTCTCCAGTGATCTTTCCATAGACTTAGGAACCGCCAATACCCTGATCTACATGCGCGAGTATGGCATAGTACTTGACGAACCCTCAGTAGTCGCTATTCGCCGTTACAACGGCCAGAAGATCGTCGAAGCTGTCGGCGTCGAGGCCAAGCGTATGCTCGGTCGCACTCCCGGTAACATCACAGCCATACGACCATTGAAGGATGGCGTGATTGCTGACTTCCAGGTTACTGAGAAGATGTTGCAGCACTTTATCAAGAAGGTACATGAGCACAGCTGGATTTATCCCAGCCCCCGGGTACTGGTATGCGTTCCCTGCCAATCCACCGAAGTAGAGCGCCGCGCGATCCGCGAATCCGCCATGGGCGCTGGCGCGCGCGAAGTATGGTTGATTGAAGAACCTATGGCTGCGGCGATTGGCGCTGGCCTGCGGGTCGAAGAGGCCAGCGGCTCCATGGTGGTGGATATTGGCGGTGGCACCACCGAGATCGCGATCATCTCCCTGAATGGCGTCGTCTATTCAGATTCCGTGCGTATTGGCGGTGACCGCTTCGACGAGGCCATCGTTAACTATGTTCGCCGCAACTACGGCAGCATGATCGGGGAAGCTACGGCACAGCGCATCAAGGAAGAGATCGGCTGTGCCTACCCTTGTAGTGAAATTCGAGAAACATCTGTCCATGGACTCAATCTGGCAGAAGGAGTACCTCGCAAATTTACCCTAAACAGCACCGAAGTCTTGGAAGCCTTGCAGGAACCCTTAAGCGGAATCATGCAATCAGTCAAGACCGCACTGGAGCAGTCACCACCCGAACTAGCTTCCGATATAGCCGAACACGGCATAATGCTAACGGGTGGCGGCGCCCTTCTGCGTGATCTGGACCAGTTGCTGATGGAAGAGACCGGTCTTAAGGTATCTATTGCCGATGACCCTCTCACTTGTGTGGCACGTGGAGGCGGTAAGGCGCTAAATATCATGGGCAGGAAGTGTCTATCCCCATTATCCCGCTAAGTATCGAATTTCCCATTACCCGGCAACGATAATCAATAAACATTCAAGAATCGCTGGATTCTATGCCAAGATCCAAAAATCAACAAAAACTGTGATGATAGTGCTCACAATATTTATCATCAGGAACCGACTTTACAGGATTTCAATAACGCCAAAAAATCACAGAACTTAGTTTGAAAAGGTCTCATAAATTACCGGGAAATTAACTCACGAACCGGATAGTATCCGCTATAATTACTAATGTGGTTCATGAATAATGCTCCTTCACTTAGCCCGGCCCAGCCGGGCTTTTTTCCACCAAAGAAAACTTACATAAAAATTTACAATAAATCGCATGAAATTGATATTTCTTATCAAAATTAATTCCAGAACCTCATTCAAAGACAACAGCATAATCGGACAATGTAAATTCAAAAAACGCCACCGACTACCGAATCAAACAAAATTTGTTACCATTAACTCAAGATACAAAGTTTATCCACTCACCTATGACACTTTACTTCAGAAAACAAGCACCGAGTTTATTTCATGTCTCCAACAAGAAACACTCAATCAGCCCTGGAATCTACCCAAAGTAACCATTTAAATAAATCATTCCGGAGACCAGACGACCAACGCAATCAAGCAAGGCCGAGAAAACCGCAGCGTAAAAATGGGCTAGAGAGATACGAAACTCTTCTAGATGCTTTTGAATCTCTGATCATTGATCAGGAACCTTGTGAGGTGTCCATTTCCGATCTAAGCCGTTCATCTGGCGTCCCGGCCGCCTCCATATATCATTTTTTTCCAAGCATAGATGCTGTGCTGACCGCTCTGGCTGAACGCCACAGTAAGTATTTTTTTAAATTCCTTAGCAAACAATCTCAGTCTGAAAATCATAAAACCTGGAGAGATTTGGTTATTGAATTACTAGATCACACACGGAATTACTATGAACTTAATATACCCGCAGCTAAAATTCATTTAGGGCCACAGACCAGTTGGCCATTACGCAATGTACAGATAAAAAACAACATTTACTTGGCAAAGCTCACCCTGAGAACCATTAAAACTGAATTTTATCTTCCCAATTCCAGAAATTTGCCAGAGAGATTTCTTCTTGCAACCACTCTGAACCATGCCTTTTGTTCCCTCTCATATGCTCGTCTAGGTCATGTTAGCGATAAAGCCGCGACAGAAGGTCAACGTGCCTCAACAGCCTACTTGAGAATGTATCTGGGAGAATTTCTGGAACCGCGAAAATCCAGCAATAGATGAACTGATGATAATTGAATACATTCCTTGACTGCACAGATCCCCAGCTCCTTATTACACTAATGCAAGCAGAACCTGAGAATCTCGCAAAGCTTCATACGACTTTCAAAACCTCTTCATCTCCGCCCTGCTTTATATTATTAATTCTATACTTCCTTGGCGTAACTCCCTCCATGTGGCGGAATATCCTGTAGAAATTGGCGGTATCCGCATAACCTACAAGCCCTGCAATTTCGTTGGCTGCCAGCTTGGTTTCCAATAGATAGCGCTTGGCCAAGGCTAACCTATGATCGATCAGCACTTGCTGGAAGGTGGTCCCTTCACGCTGTAAATGGCGGTGCAAAGTGCGAACACTCATACATAACCTTCCTGCCACCCCTTCCATACCAGGCATTGGGCCGACAGCGGTAGCGAGAAATCGATGTACTTTTGCCACCAGCCCGGAGTTCGATGCCAGTGTTTTCATTAGGTGCTCACACTGCATTCTGCAGTATTCGCCGATGACATTCGGCACGTATGTCAGTGGTCTATGCAATAGGTCAACGGCAAGAGTCACTCTCGTCACAGCACAGTCAAAGTGCACTTCACAACCCAACCGCCTGCGGTATTGCTCAACAGCCACCACTGACGGGGAAGCAAAACCCAGCTCCACACTTTCAAACAAAGGCCACCGGCCACCCATCACCGGACCCCAGCGATTCCAACTGGATATCCAGTGCTGTACGAAAAAGCGATATTGTCCCGAACCGGAATCCCCAGCACACACAGAGGGCTGAATAAGCAGGCTGGCTCTTGAACCAGCCAAATCCAGGAGGACCTGCAACTGGGGACAGATCAGAGATTGATAACGAAAGTAGCGCTGCAGGCACTCCCGGACGTCATAGCTGGACAGAAGCGCACGACCGATAACTCCTTGCTCTAGCAAGTTTGGACAGTTCTCAATCTCTCCATCTCGCCCCTCAGACCTGAAGGATCCAATATTCATAGGAAACCCCGTAAAAGCTGTTCAACGACGGCTCTGACATATTTGTTCAAGCGCACTGAACTCACCGCCATCGTGGTGACCGCGGTTCATGCGCTCTCGAAAAAGCAAGCAATTGGAGCAGCATCCCAACATTATGACATCGTGATACAGCTCAATACCTAAGCCGGAGCCGAACTTCATTACCAGTCCAGTATTGCCGTCCGATTTATAGAGCGGAGTCAGTTAACCTTCCCAATGACATAACATTGGAGACCAGCAGTGCTCCGCCTCGCCCTCCATCGAAAGGTGCAGGCACTCCTCGACAGATAAAATCTAGGACCTTTCCTGATAATTTTTTGGGGTGACTATGTCGCTAATACTAAAGTCATTAGAGCATTCCCTCGCATTTCATGTTGGCTGTAAGCATCGGATTTCCATTCCGAATGCACGTTGTTCCGGATCTGTGTACGCTCTACCAGAAAGAAACCAGCTCCTCCGCGCTCCTCTTCCCAGCTGTCTAGACTAAGAATTTTTATTTACCTGAATAATTAGACCAAATGGGACCTGCGTCCAGAACTCCCCCGTGTTTACCTTAAATTTGTCCGATCAGGCCATTCACGCGCACCAACTTTCACCGGTAAAGAGATTCGGACCGTAACGCCCCCAAACGACTGCTCGTAAAATGCAGAACTTGATCACAAAACACCAGAAAACTAAAAGAAAGCGGACAAAAATAAATTTTCAGTTCCGTTCTGACGGAGTCAATATCCCCATTTCCTCCCTCAATCTCCAAGCACATAGGGATCAATGCAAGCTATCATCACAGGGATATTTTCCGATTGCCACCGGAAACCAGGAAGAACATCTTTATTATCACCCGTTTAAAAAAAACCATTCTTAAATTATGCCTTGTGAAGCAATAAGCATCTTGCTACCAACCTCTATGACACCACAATCATGACCATCCGCTCACTTCAAGATTTTGTCTGAATAAGCCATTATTTGGCCAATTAAGCCACTTCCACACCACTTTCCGATTCAAGGTCTTCTTGATCTTGATATCGGCATCTATAGGAAAAATCGACGGCATACCGCTGCAAGATGTACAGATATACACCAAGAACAGAAATGATTCTTCCGAGTTTGCAAATCCATAAAACTCATAGAGCGAAATACTCCGGATTTGCAAAATCGAAATGATTAGTCCTGGAAAATTAGGAAATTAATATCTTAGTATTCCGCTGGCGGTATTGATGGGGTGTTAGCTGGCACCGATTCTTAAAGTGGGAAAAAAATGTGGAGTTTGAGTTGAATCCTGCCTGATGGCCGATGTCTGTGACTGATAGATGGCACAGACTTTCATCAACCAGCAGCTTCGCAGCTTCTTCCACCCGGTACTGATTGATGAACTCGTAAAACGACTGCTTCGCGAAACTATTGATGGTTTCGGATAGGTGATGCACCGGCACCTTCAGAACATCAGCCAGATCAGCGATCTTCAGCCTGGGCTCCAGATAGGGCTTGTCGCTCACCATTACCTGCTGCAGATTCTGCCAGATAACCAAGGCACCACTATCAGTAAGGCTACTAGTCTGGTACTTTCGTTCCATTCTGTCAGGTGATGTCAATACCGTATCGGCTATGGCTCCTCTCTGTGGAGAAATGCCGATCTGTATCTTACGCTGTTGCAAACCCAACCAGCCCAGTAGCAGACTCAAATATAACGGAGCCAAGGCCTGAACCAGGCCGGGGATCAAGTGAGATGGAGGAGAAAAGATGCGGTGCACTTCAACAACAATGGCTGTAGCCAGGATCAGCAAGACGCCGAAGATCAGGAGTTTTAACCAGCGCAAGCTGACGCCTTCGATAACTGAGTAATTTTCCTTCACCCGCTGAAGGTGCGGACGCAGCAGCCAGAGTGCGGCTATTGAGTAGCCAATTATCGATAAATAGGTGCAGACCCGGTGCACAAAGCGTGCACGGTAAACGAGGCTACAATCAGAGTTAATACAGGACAGGTTCAACCAGCTGTCAGAGGACAATGGCAATTGCAGCTGCCATACCAATGCAGAGACCAGAGCAGGAAGCAGATGCCATCCATGATGTCGCTTCCATATAAAATCCGGTTGGACAAGGATGTACGTGTAAAAGTAAAGCAGCGGCCCCAGAGTTAACTGAAAAGAAAAGATCGTTCTGTACTGCGGTGGCAGCGATTTCAATTCTATAAGAGCTACATGAGCGATGGCTACAGCACAACTCACGACTAGCAGTAGGCTCAGACATCGTTTGGATCTCTGCTTTTCCCGAGGAGACATCCAAAGTTGTAGCGCCAGGATCAAACCAATGGTGGCTCCAATCAGAATTACTAGACTAATCAAATGGAGAGTGATTTTCATAGAAGCTGCATGATGGTGTCGTTAAAGCCGTTATTTTAACGACTGCCACCACGACTCCAAGCGCCTAGTTCATCATCACCAAGCAAGATCCTTTGTTCCTTGAGACTGATGAGATAATGCTACTAACAATCACATCGATAGCATTACGACTTACTGGATACTTCCCTTTTTGAGTCTCGAATATTTCTCATTTCTTAAAAATATCGAAGAAGATGTTTTTTTGTAACAGTACGTATCAACTAAAAACTGGCCTTTTCGGACACCGGCACCGTCGTCGATAACCGCAGCGAAAGCAACTTCTCGCCCACGCTGAACCTCAACTACGCCTTCAGCCCGGACATCAACGGCTACGTGAAATACAGCAGCGGCTACAAGAGCGGCGGCTTCAATCTCGACTTCGTCAGCGACAACGACCTGGACGCGGGGCTGGAATTCGATACCGAGACGGTGGACGCCTACGAGATAGGCCTGAAGGGCAGCCTCTGGAACCGCAGCCTCGGCTTCAGCCTGGCCGCCTTCCGCGCCGACTACAGCGATTACCAGGTCAACCAGTTCGTCGACCTGGGCGGCGGCCGCACCTCCATCAGCATCCGCAACGCAGCTGAGGTGGAAACCCGGGGGCTGGAGGCGGAGTTCACCTACCGCCCCACGGACTACCTGACCCTCACTGCCGCGCTGGGGCTGCTGGATGCGGAGTTCGCCGCCTACCCCGGCGCCGGTGCCGGCGGCGCCGAGCTGCTGGCGCGGCTGGATTACGCCTACCGAGACGACTACTACAACACCGTCGACAACGAGTGGTCCCGCACCCTGCTCACCGGCGACACGGTGCAGTACGGCTGGGTGGACGGCTACGGGCTGGCCAATGCGCGGCTGGGGCTGCAGAGTGACAACGACACCTGGAGCACCGCCCTCTGGGTGCGCAACCTGACCGACGAAGAATATCTCACGCACACAACGCGCGACTTCTTCGGTACCCTGATCCACTTCGCCGGCACGCCGCGCACCTATGGTATCGACTTCAACTACCACTACTGATCCGGAATTGCCGCTGCCGACTGCGGTTACAATCGCAGCCGGCACCGGTAGTCTCGATAGGCAGATCCCGATGTACTGACAACGGATAAAAAAGATGAAAAAGCTTTTGATGGCAATCACGACCGCCGCCCTGCTACTGGCAGCCGTCGTCCTGGTGCGCACCGCCGGCTACAAGGCCGAGCCGCTCGCCGCAGTACCGCAGCAGAAGCGCAGCCTGGACGGCAGGCGCATAGCACAGCACCTGTCCGAGGCGATCCGCTTCCGCACCATCTCGTCGCAGCTGGAGCAGCCGCAGACCCGGGCCCAGTTCGAGGCCTTTATCGACTGGCTGGCCCGGACCTACCCGGAGGTGCACGGTGCCATGCCGCCGGAGCGCCTGGGCAAAAAAGGCGGGCAACAGTACACACTGCTGTTTACCTGGCCCGGCAGGCGCGCGGACCTGCCACCGGTGCTGCTGTCCGCCCACTACGACGTGGTGCCGGTGATTCCCGGCACCGAAAATGAATGGGAACACCCGCCCTACGAGGGCACAATCGACCAGACCCATATCTGGGGCCGCGGCGCCCTGGACGACAAGAGCGCGGCCATAGCCCTGATGGAAACCGCCACCGGCATGCTGGCGGAAAACATCCAGCCCGAGCGCACCGTCTATATCAGCCTGACCCACGACGAGGAGATCGGCGGTTACGACGGCACCGCCGCGGTGGTGGAAAAACTCAAGGATGACGGCGTGCAGCTGGCCTGGAGCCTGGACGAGGGCTCCTTCCTGCTGAGCGGCTTTATTCCCGGCGTCGACGAGACGATGGCCAGCATCAATGTGGCCGAGAAGGGCTATATGACCGTGGACCTGGTGGCCCGCGGCCAGGGCGGCCACTCGTCGATGCCGCCGCAAGAAACAGCCGTAGACATACTCGCGAAGGCCCTGGTCAAGCTGCGGCAGTCACCGCTGCCCGGCGGCCTGGAGGGCGTCAGCGGGAAACTGTTCGACGCCGTCGCCCCCCATATGCCTTTTTCCAAGCGCATGCTGTTCGCCAACCGCTGGCTGTTCGGCGGCCTGATCGAGTCGGCGCTGGAGAAAAACGCCGGCACCGCCGCCATGCTGCGCACCACCGTCGCGCCGACCATGCTGTCCGCCAGCGTCAAGGAAAACGTACTGCCGATAGAGGCCGTGGCCACGGTCAACCTGCGCGTCCACCCGCGGGACAGCATCGACGGCATCGCCGAACACCTGAAGGCGGCCATTGACGACGACCGGGTGGAACTGGTGCTGCGCCGCGGCCAGGCCCCATCGCGGGTCTCCAGCGCCGACGCGGAGGGCTTCGAACAGATTGCCACGGCCGCGCAACAGACCTACGGCCCGCTGATCGTGGCCCCGGGGCTCACCGTCGCCGGCACCGACAGCCGCCGCTACGAAACTGTCGCCGGCGACAGCTACCGCTTCAACCCGATGGTGGTCACCAGGGAGGACACCCACGGCTTCCACGGCACCAACGAGCGGATCAGTATCGAGAATATGGTGAATGCGACCAACTTCTACAATCTGCTGATCGCGGGGCACGACTCGGACTGAGAGATTGGTTGGCGACTGGCGTTTTATAGCGGCATCGCGGATTTGGACTCTTTTTAGCGTGCGGGTATTTCAGCCGAAAAAGAGCGTCGCCTTCTGCTTGTATTCATAGCCGAAGTCGGCGCTCGTCGTACCCGCAGCCTGGCCCCTCGCATCCGCCTCATCGCGGCGATTCCACGGGTAATCGAAATGGCCCAGCCTGACCATGGACTCAAACTGCGCCGCATCCTCCAGGGGGATACAGGTAAAGAAGAGCCCGTCCAGGGGAAAGCGCATCGCCCTGGGCAGCCTGGATTCCTGTCTCTTCAACTCGGGCAATATCTCTTTGTAATATTCCCTGATCGACGCACTCGCCTTGGAACCCCTGCGGTGCCGGCCCAGTGAATTGACCCCGATAAAGTGCTCGCCCAGCCTCTGCCTCATCGACCTCTCGTGCTTGCCGACATACATGGGGTAAAAATTGGTGGGGTAGCCAACGGCGTGCAGCCCGTAGGCCGTTGCCTGCCTGGCCATATAGGCGTCTTTTCGGAAGCCTATCTCATAAACGCCGCTTTTGGCCGGTGCGTCCAGGTAATCCTTCAGGGGGCGCAAAGGCTCCCAGGAAGGTCCGTTAACCATCTGTAACTCCTCCTTGTAAAAACTGGTAAATCCTATTCCGTTATCAATAACTAGGTTATGCAAATTTTTTCGGATAAAAAAACAACCCAGAGACGGCTTATTAAAACCCGGAATGCTGCTTGAGGGAAAGTTAAAGCTACAGCCTGACCACGAAATTGGCACAAAGGGGACGGATCTATTTTGCCATCAAGTTCAAACCACCCAACGGTCATTGCATTGTATGACTTTTTCGGCCCTCATATGTAACTACTCTCTCTGTAGGAACGGTCCTTGGCCGCGGTCGGATTCCACTACGAAGTGAATCCGACCGCGGCCAAGGACCGTTCCTACAGAGAGATATCGACACTCCAGTTACCACAGGGTGAGAAGTTACCTCCATATGGCCATTTTCTCAAAGGGAAAATACACGCCATAAATAGATCCGCCCTTTTCTATTTTTTTTCAGATCCGACGGGTCACATTCCTTAGATATATAACAGTGCCGCTGGCTCTCAGGTAACTCTGAGTATAAAACGCCCATGGTCTCCCCAGGTCGTGGAAGCCGAAAGTCGTGGATTTCAGTACCAGCGCACCATCATGATCGGTCATGTAATGTATGGGGTTGATAACATTCAGCTGATTCCCCAAAAGTACTCGTAGGCGGTTGGCCTGCTCATCTCGCTGGAACTGTCGAGCCCCATCCATACGAAACACACCCTCACGATTTGCGCCAAAACGGGCTTCGTTTGAGTGGGCGACGCGCACATTGCCACTGTTCTGTGAGCCAACGCCAAAGGAGCAGCCGTCCATGGTGGCCGTAAACATGAAGCGCGCACCGTTGCCCAACATGCAGCTTAGGGTTTGATTTTGATCGTAAGGACACCAGTAGGCAAAAAAACCCTCGGCGTCCGGGTCTCTTTCATTCTTTTTCCGAAGTATCCAAACCGGAATATCCGTGCCGTGCTGACGCCCGGTAGCTCCACCTCTGACCAGGCAAAATTCATGTATTCTGGCCGACCGCTGATCACGACCTATAGAATCGTGCGCGGGAACCACCAAGTTGGCATTCATAAACGCGATAGGATCTCTAAGAAAATCAGCTGTAGCGTAGGGCATAAAGATATCCTCCAGAAAGTTTTTTATCGCAAGGAGCGGTCCAAATCGAAATATCCTTTCATTCGCGATGCTTCTATTTTTGGCACTAACCGTTTATTGAACGGCGAATTCAGATATTAGGCTCTGAATCCACATCCAGACGCTTACCCCCAAATTTAGCCACGAATACCCAAATATGACCACATAAAGATGCCAACAGCTACCCGTTACCGAATTAGTACATAATTGCCATTCAATGGAAACAGCTTTATCGGCTGTCCGTCCTGTACTCAGGCATGGACATAGGCTGCCCGCTCTGACACCCATAAAAAACGAGCCCCAAAAGGGGCTCGCTTGCAAAGTGTTAACGCAGGAAATCCGGAGCTAGAACGACAACCACCAAAGCTTGCGAACCGAAACAGAGCGAGTAGCACTGTCCTCACGCCCCTCACTGTCGCTGACTATCAGGGAGATCTCGTAGTTGCCGCGCTGGTCGTAGCGGTGCCAGGCTCTCCGGCCCTGCATTTCCGTACCATCCCCGAATTTCCAGTGGAAACTGAGATTATCGTCATCGCCGTGGCGGCTGCGGTCCTGTACCCGAACCCAATTGAAGAAGCGCCGTACGGTGAAGCGCGCCTGGGGCCCGGCACCGCTATCCTGTACTACCAGTTCCCGCTCTGAACTCGCCTGCGCGCCGCCATCGTCCGCCACCTGCAGGGTCACGGTATAAGTGCCGGTCTTGCCGTAGCGGTGGCTGGGGTTCTGCTCGGTGCTGGTTTTGCCGTCACCGAAGTCCCAGTGCCAGCTGACGACAGTACCGTCGCTGTCGCTGCTGGTATCGGAGAACTGGATTTTCTTGCCCCTGCTCTCGGCAGAGAAACCCGCGACCGGGGCCGCGTTGCCGGCGGTCAGGTCCAGCTCCACCACCAGCGGGTCGTGGTCCGATGCGCGGTAGGGGTCGGCGCTGTAGAGGGAATCCAGCTGCGCTTCGCTCTTGTACTCGGTGTTGTAATCCAGTATCCGCGGCTCGTCGGCGTTGATATGCCAGTCGGCAACGCCGGTGACCAGCGGCGCCAGGGCGGCATTGGCGAGGGCGTGGTCCAGGTAGCCGGCCTGTGCCTGGTAGACATAGGAGTAGGCTTCGTCGCCGGCCAACTGCGTGACCAGGTTGGTATAGCCGGCGGATTCGAGGGCGCTGATGGGGTTTTCGCGCGCATAGCTGTTGAGGTCGCCCATGATCAGCACGCGCTCTACTCCGGTGCCGGCGGGATCGCTGGTGATCCAGTTGGTCAGGGCATCGGCGGCCTGGATGCGGGCCTGGTTCCAGCAGCCCTGGCCGTCGTCCTGGTCGTCGTTGAGGCTGCCATCGTTCGGGCAGCTGCCCTTGGCGCGGAAGTGGTTCATGGCGAGGGCGAGGGTTTCGCCGCTGGCGATCTCGGTAAAGGCCTGCAGCAGCGGCGGGCGGTTGCCGTAGTCGAAGGGAAATTCCTCGATGGTGGCGGCAGCGCCCAGGGGCTGGACCCTGTCACTGCGGTAGATGATGCCCACGGCGATGGCGTCGGTGCCGACCTGGTCCTGGCCGGGGTCGACAAAGGCGTAGGCCTGGCTGCCGGCGGCGGCATTGAGGCCGTTCACCAGGTCCTGGATGGCGCTGTCCGGGCCGTAGCCGTCATTTTCGATTTCCATCAGTCCGACGACATCCGCACCCAGGCCACTGATGGCGGCAATGACTTTGTCGCGCTGGCGCTGGAACTCCTCGAAAGTATCGGCGCCGCGGGAGGTGGGGAAGCCGCCGCCGTTGCCGTCGCCGTTGAAATAGTTGAGCACGTTGAAGCTGGCCACCCGCAGGCTGCCGGCGCCCGGCAGTGCCGGCGAGGCGGTGCGCTGGTTATCGCCGGCGAACTGCGGCGTTTCCACCGGGTGCACGCGATAGGCGCCGAAGCCGTAGCTGATGACGCCGCGCAGGCCGCTCAGGGTGTCGCCGGTGCGCAGGCTGTTGTCGGCGCTGAGGCCCGGGGCCGGATAGGGAACGATTTCCGGGTTCTGCACCCTGGAGCCGTCGTCGAGCAGTATGCGGTTGAGGTCGTTGGCGGCCTGCTGGGCCTGGGCCGCGGGGCCCGGCTCGGCGACGTGGGTGGGCTGGTAGAGGCGGCCGGCGGAGAGGCCCAGTTCGCCGTAGCGGCCCAGGTTGTAATTGTCGCTGACGGTCAGCGTCTGCGCGAAGTTCGCCAGCATGCCCTCGTAGCGCTCCGCGTATTCCGCGTCGGCAAACGGCAGGCTCACTTCCGCGGCGGTGACGCTGTGGCCGCTGCCGCACACGGCGACGCCATCCACTTGATTGAGTTCGGTGAAGTCGAAGTACTCGGTCACCACACCGCCGACACGCACAAGGTCGCCCACATTTACGTCCACGCCGAAGCCGTTGTCGTAGATGAAGAGGCCCTCGGAGCTGGTGTCAAGGCCGTCCTGGTCCGCGTCTTGCTCCTGCAGGAAGAAGCCGCCCAGGCCGCTGGCGGTATCCTGGAAATTAGCCACCACCACGGCTTCGATGACGTGGCGCTCGCCGGCGAGGGGACTGGCCGCGCCGCTGCCCTGCACGGCGCTGATCAGGGTGGCTGGGTCGCCGCACTGGCCGAGTTCGGCAGTGCCACCACCGCCGTTGTCACCGCCATCACCGCCACCACTGCCGTTGTGCAGGCCCAGGTCGGCAAAGCTGTCCTGGCCGGCGCTGGTCCATTCCAGGGACGGATCGAAGGCCCCGCTGCCGTCGGTGCGGCCGTCCGTCACATCGGCGTTGCGGATCAGCGTCTGGTTCGCGGTGCCGGTGGTGGCGTTGCCCCACTGGCTGCCCGGGTCCACGCCGATCTGGCCGATCACATCCACAGGGCCGGTGGGGCCGACGAGCGCCACCGCGTCGTCGCCATTGAACAGGCTGCCGCCGTAGAGCTGGTCGGCTACAGCCAGTATTGCGGCGTCGGCACTGGAGTGCGCCAGCACGAATACACCGCCGTCGGCCAGGCTGCCGCCCAGGGAAATATTGGTGCCGGGAGAAGTGGAGCCGTTGAAATAGACTTCCACCGCGTAATTGCCGAGGTCCACCGCAGCGCCGGTGCCGTTGTAGATTTCCACAGCCTTGTTGTAACTGCTGCCCTCGATATATTCGGAGATGATCAGGTCGCTGGCCTGGGCGGTGCCCGCCAGCAGAGACAGCCACAGCGACAGCTGCAGTGTTATTTTGCGTTTCGTCATTTTCTATCCCTGTCAGTTATTGGTGTTGTCGCGATTAACGCGGCGGATTCTGGACAGGGATTCCTAAGAATGAATGACGGAAAAATGAAGAATCCAAGTCAATTTTGTTGCAATGGCATAGGTGCGATTATCGTTGCGACCGACAGTGAGGTTAAACCCTAAAACCAGAAAATAATTCCAGCTTCTCACGAGACCTCGGTATTCAGCTGCTCATAAATTATCATACTGACCATCAATAGCGCCAACCCACCAATAATAAGCACAGGTGATAGATGACTGAATACCGTGGAGAACCCAAGAGAAAGTATCGCGACCATTATCCTTACCATCATTATTTTATCGAAGGGCATATTCCAGCTTAATCTGTTCACAAGACAGATTGAAACAAGATACAAGGGAACTGGAATAGCTATTAGATATTTCCCCACTGACTGAAGGTCAAAACCGTAAAGTGCGGAATTAGTTGCGATCTCACCTGCTGCGCCAAATGTCGCAACAGCAAAAAAAACAATACAATGCCCGTATCCAAAACAAAATGCATTAGATACTCTATCAAAATTTCGGATGTTGCTGAAATTCCAACTGAAATACGACCACCAAATGCAGCCAATAATAATATATGACAAGAGAGCCGTATAAAATGCTTCTGATTTTAGCGGTGGAGAAAAACCGACTTTTAGTGCAAACAAAGCCTCCCCGAGCATGATAATAGTGAATAAGCAGTAACGCTCCACCACGTGCCCCATATGGATAGGAATATCGGATGCTTTTGGTGCGTAAGCAAAATATGGAAGCACCGCGTGAACGGCCATTGCCACCCCCCATAGATAGTACTGTTGAGGGATGGGAAAAATCAGTGAAATGACAAATATAGCACTTGACAAAACCTTACCAAAGAAAAACTTAAAAGAAAAGGATTTCATATCCAGACTTGAGAAATATATCCGAAGCCATCCAGCGGCCAACAAAAGATTCAGCATCACGTACGCAAATACGAAGGAATAAGTAACCCCCTGTGCAATCCCCTTGAAAGATCCCGACAGGACCAAGATAAAAAGAACGGAACCAAGATATATTACTCGGTAGAAAACATCGTCGTTGTCAAAGAAAACTGCGTACCATGTAAGCTGATTCCACGCCCAGAACACCGCAAAAAATATAAGACAAAGCCACCAATGGAATGATCTTCCACCAGCATGACAGTAAGGCTTCGCATTGACACCACAAACGCCAGATCCAGAAAAAGCTCCAGCCAGGCCGCTTGGCGATGTCCTTCATCATTGCGAAGCACGACTGGTCGAAAAAGTTTATTCATTAAGCCCATAATTACCCACAAGCCCTGCTTCACGGCCAGGGACACAGCAAGGATTCTCCCGCAGGACTACTACCCTGTTTCCCGTACACTCTTTTTATTGGCGGCGCGCAGAACGCACCAGTTCCGGAGAAATCTAGCCGCCCCAGAGCTCTTCCAGACGCTGGTCACGCCCGCAGCGATAGCGGTAGAACTTGTAGCGAATCGGGTTGCGCTGGTAATAGTCCTGGTGATAGCGCTCGGCGGGATAGAAGGCACTGGCCGGAGTGATTTCGGTCACGATTTTCCCGCCCAGCTGTGCGGCCACCCGCTCCTTGCCGGCCTCGGCCAGTTTTTTCTCTTCGGCGTTTCCATAGAAAATGGCAGTGCGGTACTGGTCGCCGCGGTCGCAGAACTGGCCGCCGGCATCCAGCGGGTCCACATTGCGCCAGAAGACTTCCAGCAGTTCTGCGTAACTGGTCCTGTTCGCGTCGTATTTCACCTGCACCACTTCCGCGTGGCCGGTGCCACCGGCGGAGACCTGGTCGTAGCTGGGATCTTTTACGTGGCCACCACTGTAACCGGAGGTGGTCTCCAGCACGCCGTCGAGTCTGTCGTAGGGCGGCTCCATACACCAGAAACAGCCGCCGGCAAATATGGCGGTGCGGATATTCGGCGACTCCTGGGCGCCGGCCGCGGTCGCGGTCAGCAATAACAGTAAGGCGATCAATCCGCGCATGTTCGGTTCCTCTTTCTCTGGCTGTAACTACTCCCCCCTCTCCCTAGTCCTTTCCTCAAGGGGGAGAGGGGACTGTCGGGGTGAGTAGTTGCCTCAGGCTTGCTGTCGGGCAAGCGGATCGATTTGTTACAGGGCACCCTTGCACGCCCGCACAAAGATATCGCGGTAGCCCGTCGCATCGAAGGCTATCGGGTTGGTGCCGGCGGACGGATCGGACTCCGCCATGTGACCGACCTTTTCAGCCTGGGCGTCATCTATGCCGATTTCCTCCAGGCTATCGGGAATGCCGATCCGCTCGCGCAGTGCCAGCACCCAGTCGAGCACGCCGGTGAAGCCTGGTGCCGGCAGGTCCAGGTAGCGCGCCAGCCGCTCCATCGGTTCCTCGATGGCGCTGCGGTTGGCGAGCAGTACATAGGGCATCAGCACCGCGTTGAGCAGGCCGTGGTGGGCGTCGTAGAGGGCTCCCAGCGGGTGGGCCAGCGCGTGCATGGCACCGAGGCCGCGCTGGAAGGCGGTGGCACCCATGCTGGAGGCCACCAGCATCTGCTGGCGGGCTCCCAGGTCGCTGCCGTCTTCCACCGCACGCGGCAGGTATTCGTTGACCAGGCGCATGGCCTCCAGGGCGATACCCTCGGCCATCGGGTGGAAGAGCGGCGAGCAGAAGGCCTCCATGCTGTGGGACAGCGCATCCATACCGGTGGCGGCGGTGATCCTGGCCGGCAGGCCCAGGGTCAGTTCCGGATCGAGAATTACGATCGCCGGCAGCATTTTCGGGTGGAAGATGATGCGTTTGATCTGTGCATCCTCGTCGGTAATCACCGACGAGCGCCCCACCTCCGAGCCGGTGCCGGCGGTGGTGGGCACCGCGACCACCGGCACCATGCCGCTCTCGTCGACGCGCTTGTAGTAATCGCCGATATCCTCGAAATCCCAGATGGGCCGCTTCTGGCCGGCCATCAGCGCAATGGCCTTGCCGGCGTCCAGGGCCGACCCGCCGCCGAAGGCGATAACGCCGTCGTGCCCGCCCTCGCGCAGCACGGCCACGCCGTCGGCGATATTCCGGCCGTTGGGGTTGCCCTTGATCTGCGAGAAGACTTCGATCTTCAAGCCGGCGTCCCGGCAGATCTGTACCGCGCGCCCTGTTAACGGCAACTCCGCGAGGCCCGGGTCGGTGACCAGCAGGGGGTTGCGCATATTGAGTTCGCGGCAGGTGTCGGCGAGATCGGCGATGCGGCCGGGGCCTACGCGCATTGCGGTTGGATAGTTCCAGTTGTTGTGAAAGTTGGTCACGGTTTCCATTCCTGTTTTGGACTCTGTGGAGGTCGCTGCTGCCCCCTCCCCCAGCCCCTCCCCCGCAAGCGGGAGAGGGGAGCTTTCTTTTTAGACTTTTTTCAGGTGAAAGGACTTGGGCCGCGTCAGGTATTCGAAGCCTACGCCGGACAGGCTGCAGCCGCGGCCGGAATTCTTGACGCCGGTCCAGGCCAGGGCCGGGTCCAGGTAGTCGCAGCGGTTTAAAAATACGGTGCCGGTTTCGAGTCTGTCGCCCAAGGCCAGCGCGGCCTCTTCGTCGCGGCTGAAAATCGCCGCGGTGAGGCCGAAGTCGCTGTCGTTCATCAGCTCCAGCGCCTCGCCGTCGTCGCGCACCTTCTGCACCCCGACTACCGGGCCGAAGGATTCCTCGCGCATCAGGCGCATGCCGCCGTGCACACCGGTGAGCAGTTGCGGCGCCAGGTACTGGGTGCCGCGCCTGTCCAGTTCAAATTCACCCGCGTCGATATGCGCGGTTGCGCCCGCGGCCACCGCCTCGTCTACCTGCGCGCGCACGAAGTCGGCGGCCTCGGCGCGCACCAGTGGGCCCAGCGTGGTTTCGGGATCATCCGGGCGGCCGAGCCTGAATTGGCGCACCAGCTCGACCGCGCGCTGGACGAATTCATCGAACAGCTGCTCGTGCACATAAATGCGTTCGATACCGCAGCAGGACTGCCCGGAATTGAAATAGGCACCGTCGACAACCGTCTCCGCCGCGTGCTCCAGGTCCGCGTCGGCGCGTACATAGGCCGGGTCCTTGCCGCCCAGTTCCAGGCCGACGTGGATAAAACGGCCGGCGGCTGCGCGCTCGACCATCTCACCGCCGGCGACCGAGCCGGTAAAGGCGACGTGGTGGATTTCCGGCGCGCCGATCAGTCGCTCGGTATCGCCGTGGTCCAGGTGCAGGTACTGGAAGACGCCCTTCGGCAGGCCGGCTTCGCTGAAGGCCTCCACCATGCGCTCGGAACAGAGCGGCGTCTGCGCCGAGTGCTTGAGCAGCACCGCGTTGCCCGCCAGCAGTGCCGGCACCGCGGCGTTGACGGCGGTGAGGTAGGGGTAATTCCACGGCGCTATGACCAGGGAGACGCCGAGGGGTTCTCGGCGGATAAAGCGGGTGAAGCCGGGTTTGTCCGGCAGCTGGATATCGGCCAGGGCCCCTTCGGCGATGTCCGCCATGGTGCCGGCGCGCTCGGCGAAGCCGAGAATTTCCCCGGCGGCAAAGCGGATGGGGCGGCCCATCATCCAGCAGAGTTCCTCACCGAGTTTTTCCTTTCGGCCGGTGAAGAGGGCCACTGCCTGGCGGACTATCGCGATGCGCTCCGGGAGTGGGGTGCGGCGCCAGGCGGGTTGGGCTCCGGCGGCCCTGTCGAGGGCGGACTGGATTTCAGTTCCGGTTGCCAGGGGGCGTTCGACGTAAACGGAGTTGTCGATTGGGGAGATGCATCGCAATTTATTCATGATATTTCGTTAGGTAAAAGCATGGATTTGTAGGGGCGAACCTTGTGTTCGCCCTTGCGGGCCTGCAGCCCGTTGCCGAGCTGGAGCTCGGCGTTCCCAGAGCGGAGCTGGAGCTCCGCAGTCCCGAGTCCCGATCAAATGATTTCGAAATAGCGATCCAGCTCCCAGTCGCTGACGTGGCGGCGGTACTCGCGCTCCTCCCACTCGCGGCTGGCGGCGAAGTGCTCGACGAAGTCGCCACCGAACAGCTCCCGCGCCGCCTCCGACTCCCTGAGCCGCTGGGCCGACTCCCACAGGGTGCGCGGCAGGGCCAGTTCCTGCGGCTGCTTGAGCGCATAGGCGTTGCCGGCCACCGCCTCGCCCGGCTCCCACTGCTGCATCACGCCGTAGAGGCCGGAGCCCAGGGCCGCGGCCAGGGCCAGGTAGGGATTGGCGTCGGCGGCGCCGAGGCGGTACTCGGTGCGCTGGGAGTTGTCGCTGCCGGGAATCACCCGCAGCGCGGCGGTGCGGTTCTCCACCCCCCAGGTGGCGTCGGTGGGGGCCCAGAAGCCGGGCACCAGGCGGCGGTAGCTGTTGACCGTGGGCGCCATCATGCAGAGGAATTCCGGCATCAGCCGCTGCTGGCCGGCGAGGAAGTGGCGCTGCACGTCGCTCATATTCTGCGGCTGTTCGGGATCGTAGAAGGCGGACTTGCCCTCGCTGTCACGCAGGGACAGGTGGATATGGCCGCTCTGGCCCGGGTAGTCTCCGGACCACTTGGCCATAAAGGTGGCCATCAGGCCGCAGCGCTGGGCCAGCACCTTGAGAAAGGTCTTGAACAGCGCCGCCTTGTCCCCAGCCGCCTCGGCGCCGTCCACGGCGATGGCCGCCTCCAGCACGCCGGGACCCGTCTCCGTGTGCAGGCCCTCGAGAGGGAAGTCCATGCGCTGGCACAGGTCGAGGATCTCCCGGTACAGCTCCGCGTGCACCGAGTTGCGCAGCATCGAGTAGCCGAACCAGTCCGGGGTGAAGGGCTTGAGGTTGCGGAATCCCTTCTCGCGGGCGGAGTCCGGGGTCTCGTCGAACAGGAAGAACTCATACTCCAGCGCCGCCAGCGGCTCGAAACCGAGTCCCCGGCAGCGCTCGATCACCCTGCGCAGGGTCGCGCGCGGGCAGACCGCCTCGGCCGGGCCGTCGAACTCGGCCAGGAACAGCAGCATGTCGCCCTCGAAGGGCAGCTCGCGGCAGCTGTCGGGCAGTATGCGCACCGGGGCGTCCGGGTAGCCGGTGTGCCAGCCGGTGTAGCGGGCGTTGTCGTACAGCTGGTCCTTGACGTCCCAGCCCAGTACCACGTCGCAGAAGGAGAAGCCGTGTTCCAGGGAGGAGAGGAACTTGTCGCGGCTCATGTACTTGCCGCGCATGACGCCGTCGTTGTCGAACAGGCCCACCTTGACGTGACTGAGGTTGCGCTCCTCGACGATGGCGCGGGCATCCTCCGGGGTCTTGATGTCCCTTGGCTTGAGCATGGGGCCAGCCTCCCTGTTGTTATGGAGATGGTTGTTATGGCTGACTAACAGGATAGACCCGCCACGGCGATCTATGGCGCTAACCAATCCATCTAAGGGCGCCGCTTTCAGCGCCGCGGCCGAGCGTTTATAATCCGCGCTCCCAAATTTCCGATCACCCTTCAGTCAGGACCAGCAATGAGCTTCGACAAGATCCCCGCAGGTAAGGACCTGCCCAACGATATCAACGTGATCATCGAGATCCCGGCCAACCACGACCCGATCAAGTACGAAGTGGACAAGGACGCGGACGCGGTATTCGTGGATCGCTTCGTGGCCACCCCGATGTTCTACCCGGCCAACTACGGCTATGTGCCCCAGACCCTGTCCGAAGACGGCGACCCCCTGGACGTGCTGGTTGTGGCCCCCTACCCGGTGATGATCGGCTCCGTGATCCGCTCCCGCGTGATTGGCGTGCTGAACATGACCGATGAGTCCGGCGTGGATGCCAAGCTGCTGGCGGTACCCCACACCAAGCTGACCAAACTGTACGACCACGTACAGGAGATCTCCGACCTGCCGGAGCTGCTGATCAAGCAGATCGAGCACTACTTCGAGAACTACAAGGCGCTGGAGCCCGGCAAGTGGGTGAAGGTGGACGGCTGGGCCGACGCCGAAGCGGCGCGCGCCGAAGTATTGGCCTCCCGCGAGCGCTATCTGAAAGAGGAAGGCTGAGCTTTCCCAGCCCGATAAAAAACCGGCCTCGGCCGGTTTTTTTATGTCTTTTGTAGGGGCGAACCTTGTGTTCGCCCAGGGCGGGAACTGGCACCCGGGTCTGGCGAACACAAGGTTCGCCCCTTCGGATTCATTCCGGGGACAGCTTCCCGCCGGCCTACCAGAAAGCACCGACAATCCCGGCTGTCAGCACCAGCAGCAGCACCGACAGCACCCGGTAGTTTTTCCACACCGGCTGCCCCCGCAGCGCGCGGGTCTCCTCGGCGAAATCCTCCGGCTTCCAGGTAAACACCAGTGCCTCGGCCGAGGGCCGCTGCGCACTCATCCTGCTCGCCACCACCAGCACCAGGGCGCAGAATACGAACAGGGTCGGCGCCACATACAGGAAATGCAGGTTGAACCAGTCCCACACCTCGTTGGCCAGGAACAGACCGATACCCGCCAGGGTCCCCACCACCAGGGTCACTATCGCCCCATGCGCATTGGCGCCGCGCCAGAAGAAGCCCACCAGGAACAGCGCCAGCACCGGCGGCACCGCGTAGGAGAGAATTTTCTGCAGGTACTTGAACAGCGAGCCGAAGTTCTCGATCTGCGGCGCCCAGGCCACCGCCAGCAGCATGAAGATAAAGGTCACCACCTGGCCCACGCGCATCAGCTGGTGCGCGGTCAGCGACGGACGGAGCGGCTTGACGAAATCCATGGTGATCAGGGTGGAGGCCGAGTTGAGGGTGGAATCGATCTGCGACATCAGGGCGGCGGTAAAACCGGCCAGCACCAGCCCCAGCACCCCCACCGGCAGCAGGTCGAACATCAGCGTGGGATAGACCAGGTCGGCCCGGGGCAGCTCCGGGTAGAGCAGGATCGCGAAGGTGCCCGGCAGCACCATGATGAAGAGCACCGGCAGTTTCAGCAGGCCGGCGAAGAGCACGCCCCAGCGGCCGTGGTCCAGGTTCTTCGCCGAGAGCACCCGCTGCACCATGAACTGGTTGGTGCACCAGAAGTAGAAGCCCAGCAGCGCCACGCCGGTGACCAGCCCCGGCCAGGGCACGCCCGGATCGCCCGCGGGGCGGATCAGGCTGAGTTTGTCGGCGGAAACCTGGGCCAGCACACTCTCCCAGCCGCCGACCTTGTCCAGCGCAAAGAAGGTGATCACCACCGACCCGACCACCAGCAGTACCGCCTGGATGGTGTCGGTGTAGATCACTGCCGCCAGGCCGCCGCTGATGGTGTAGATGCCGGCCACTATCGCCAGCAGCGCGACTATCTGCCAGATGGGGAAATCGGGGAAGATCAGTTGCAGCACCAGGGCCCCGGCGTAGAGGCTGCCGGCGGTGTCCACGACGATATTGAGGAAGATGGTGAGCAGGGAAAAGTAGCGCCGCGCGCGGTAGTCGAAACGCCGCTCGAGCATTTCCGGCATGGTGTAGAGGCCGCTGCGCAGGATCACCGGCAGGAAAAATACCGCGAAAAACACCAGCACCACGGCCGCCATCCACTCGTAGTTGTAGACCGCGATGCCGCTGCTGTAGGCGTCGCCCGCCAGGCCGATCAGGGTGGTACTGGAGATGTTGGAGGCGAACAGCGACAGGCCGATGAACGGCCACAGCATGGAGCGGCCGGCGAGAAAATAGTCCTCGGCGCTGTCGTGCTTGCGGCTCAGGTAGAGGCCGATGGCAATGGTGGCGACGAGATAGACACCGAGAATGGCCAGGTCGATGCCGTGCAAACGCAGGTCCGCGGTACTCTCAATCATCTTGTTATCAACTCTTATGATTATTTCAATTGTGCAATCGAGCGGGCGTGCCACCGGCCGATCATTTTTATTGGACAATAATAATTCACAGTGGTTTAATAAATCAATGCCGTTCAAAAGTATTGAAAAATATCTTTAAAAACAGCCATTTAAAGATACAAAACCACTCATATCAAATATATTGAACGCACCCCTACCTGCCTTTAAACTGAATTTTTTACGCGCCGCATCACCGCGGCCGCAACCATCGGGAGACTGGCATGGGCAGGGGGAGCAATTCCAGCGGTTTGCGCCGCTACAACGAGCGGGTGCTGCTGGCGGCATTGCGGCAGCGGGGGGCGGCGTCCAAGTCGGACCTGGCCCGCTCCACCAACCTGACCGCCCAGGCGGTGACGCGCATCGTCGACGACCTGGAGCAGGCCGGGCTGGTGCGGCGGGAGGGCCGCCGCCTGGGCGGCAAGGGGCAGCCCTCCACCCTCTATGCCCTCAACCCGCACGGCGCCTACGCCATCGGCGCCAAAGTCGGGCGGCGCGGCGTCGAGCTGCTGCTGATGGATTTCGGCGGCCGCACACAGCACAAGCTGGAGTACGAACGGGAGATGCCGGAGCCGGCGTTTGTCCTGGAGCGCATCGAGAGCGGGATCGCGGAATTGGTCGCGAAGCTCAGCGCGCCGGAGGCGCGCAAGCTGATGGGCGTGGGTGTGGCCATGCCCTGGTTTATGGGGGCCTGGGGCCGCGAGTTGGAAGTGAACCCGGAGCGGGTGCGCGAGTGGGAGGAGATCAACTTCGCCGAAGAACTGCAGGCGCGCACCACACTGCCCGTGTTTTTTGAAAACGACTGCTCGGCGGCGGCGGCGGCGGAGCTGCAGTTCGGCGACGGAGAGGACAACTTCCTCTACATCTACCTGGGCACCTTCGTCGGCGGCGGGCTGATACTGAACGGCAACCTGGAGCCGGGCGTGCACGGCAACGCCGGCGCCCTGGCCTCCATGCCGGTTCCCGCCTCGGGCCTGGATTCGGTACCGGCGCCGGCCGGGCCCTTCGATGCGCTCTACAACCGCGCCTCCCTGTTCGGCCTGCGCCGCCACCTGAAGGCCCACGGCATCGAGCTGGTCTTTGCGTCGGAGCTGGAAACGGTGATGGACAGCGCCCGCCCCCTGGTGCAGGAGTGGATGGAAGACTGCGCCGACGCGCTGGTATTCGCCCTGCTGTCGGCGGTGGGCATCCTGGACCTGGAAGCCATAGTGATCGATGCGCCGCTGCCCCGCTTCCTGCTGGATGAGCTGGTGGACATGGTGTCGCGCCGCATCCGCCAGGCGGCGCCTCCGGAACTCTTCGTGCCGGCGATCCGGGCGGGGACGCTGGGGGCGGACGCCATCGCGGTGGGCGGCGCCATACTGCCGCTCTATTCGAATTTCGCGCCGGACAAGACGGTGCTGTTAAAAGGCGGGGTGCCGGAGCGCGTGTCCGTGTAGGAGGCTGCGAGCCTGCCTGCAGGGCCAAGCCGCGCGTTTACGAAGCGAAGCTTTGTGCGCGGTTTGGCGACCCGCCATGGATGGCGGGGCTGGGGCCGGAACGAACGCGCCTTCGTCTCGCCATGGATTGCGATTGGAGGTTCGTTGCCCGCACCGTTCGCCTGCAGGGCAGGCTCCTACAAGAGGGGGGTTGGGCCTGGCCCACCAGTAAAAAAATGCGTGGAAGCGAAGGCCCTGATGCCGGGGAAGCAGTTACCTGAGGAGAATACAATGGCGCTCGACCTGAAAGACAAGTGGATCTGGGACTTCTGGTTCGCCCGGGACGGCGATGACTATCACCTGTTCTACCTGCAGGCGGACCGCACCCTCGGCGATCCGGAACTGCGGCACTGGAACGTCAGCGTCGGCCACGCGGTATCGCAAGACCTGCGCAATTGGACGCCCCTGCCCGACGCCCTGGCGCCCTCCTCTCCCGAACCGGGAACGGCAGAGCCGGCGGACTCCCTCACCACCTGGACCGGCAGCGTCATCCGCGACGGCGACCAGTGGCTGATGTACTACACGGGCACCCGCCGCTCCGAGAAGGGGCTGATCCAGCGGATCTGCCTGGCCGCCTCGGACGACCTGGTGCACTGGCACAAACATCCCGGCCCGGTGCTGGAAACCGACCCGCGCTGGTACGACACCCTCAACCTCGACCACTGGCACGACCAGTCCTGGCGCGACCCCTGGGTGTTCAAGGACGCCGACCGCGAGCTCTACCACATGCTGCTCACCTGCCGCGCCAACAGCGGCGAGCCGGACGGGCGCGGGGCCGTGGGCTACGCCAGCTCCACCGACCTGTTGCACTGGCAGGCGGGGCCGCCGCTGCTGGCGCCCGGCTGGTACGGCGAGATGGAGGTGCCACAGATCGCCTGCATCGGCGGCCGCCACTATCTCTTCTGCTCTGTGTCGGTGAAGTACCACAGCCGGGCGTACCTGGCCGAAGGCGTCACCCCCATGACCGGGCTCAAGTACTTTCCCGGCGACGGCCCTCTCGGCCCCTTCCACACAGAGGGCGCGGGATTCCTCGGCGCCGACGCCCGCGGCAGCCTCTACGCCGGCCGGGTGGTTCAGGGACCGGACGAGTGCTGGTACCTGATGGCCTTCCACAACCTGGACGAAGACGGGCGCTTTGTGGGTGGGGTTAGCGATCCGCTGCCCATCGTCCAGGGGGCGGACGGGCGGCTGTCCGTGACAGGCGACTAACTAACTGTGGTGTTCTTGTAGGAGCCTGCTGTGACCGCCATGGATGGCGGAAATGCAGATTTTGCAGGAGCAAAAAACTGTCAGGCGAACGGCTACGGAATTCCGTTCCTGTTCGCCTGCAAGCAGGCTCCTACAGGGTGCCAAGCCTCGACTCAACAGCATTGAACGGGTGTATTGCACTTATTAAATAACAGTGATTTAATTAATTGAACCGGCACGCCACCGGTCCGTCCGCCACCAGCGCGGGCAAGGATTTACAACGATAAAAGATCCTTGAAGGAGAATAACGATGAGAGATCAAGAAGCAGTCCGCAGGAGCGGAAATGCCCGCGCCCGCAAACCCTTCGCCCCCCGCCTGCTGGCCCTGGCCGTCGCCGGTACGCTGGTGTCGCCGGCCCTGGCCGCCGATCCGCTGGAACTGGAAGAGGTGATGGTCACCGCCAGTCCCCGGCCCGTGTCCAAGATGGAGTCCAGCACCTCGGTCTCCTCCATGAACAGCGACGACATCGCCAACTACGCGCCCCGCTCCACCGCCGAGGTCTTCCGCAATATCCCCGGTATCCGCGCCGAGTCCTCCGGCGGCGAGGGCAACGCCAATATCGCCGTGCGCGGCCTGCCGGTGGCCTCCGGCGGCGCCAAGTTCCTGCAGCTGCAGGAGGACGGCCTGCCGGTGATGCAGTTCGGCGATATCGCCTTCGGCAACGCCGATATCTTCCTGCGCATCGACTCCACCGCACAGCGGGTGGAATCCATCCGTGGCGGCTCCGCCTCCACCTTTGCCTCCAACTCGCCGGGCGGCGTGATCAACGTGATCAGCAAGACCGGCGAGGAGGCCACCGGCAGTGCCGGCGCCACCGTCGGCCTGGACTACGGCAGCGTGCGCACCGATTTCGAATACGGCGGCTCCCTGACCGACGGCTGGCGCTATCACGTCGGCGGCTTCTACCGCGAGGGCGACGGTCCTCGCGACGCCGGCTACACCGGCAATTCCGGCGGCCAGATCAAGGCCAACCTGACCCGCGAGTTCGACAACGGCTATGCCCGGGTCTACTTCAAGCACCTGGACGACAGGGCGGTCAGCTACATGCCCATGCCCGCCAGGGCCAACGGCGGCTCCATCGCCGGCTACGACATTCTCGAGGACACTCTGCAGACGCCGCTGCTGAAAACCAATCTCGGCATCGGCGACAATGGTGAGCGGCGCAGGAGCGACATCACCGACGGCATGCACCCCGTCTACACCGCCGTGGGTACTGAACTGTCCTTCGACCTGGGCGACACCTGGACGGTGACCAACCGCTTCCGCCGGGCCTTCGTGGACGGCGGCTTCAACACCCCCTTCCCGGCGGAGATCGGCGACGCCCAGGCCATCGCCGAGTCCATCGGCGGCGCCGGCGCCGGCCTGGTCTACGTCAACGGCCCCCGGGCCGGCACCGCCATCGACGATCCGGGCGCGCTGAACGGCAACGGCCTGGCCATGCGCATGCACCTGTTCGACGTGGAGTTCAACGATCTCGGCAGCTACGCCAACGACCTCAAGATCAGCAAGGCCTTCGACAGCGCCACCCTGACCTTCGGTTACTACGCGGCCTCCCAGAGCATCGACATGTCCTGGCTGTGGAACTCCTACCTGATGGAGGT
Organism: Microbulbifer sp. SE14; assembly: GCF_059834885.1. Taxonomy (NCBI): domain Bacteria; kingdom Pseudomonadati; phylum Pseudomonadota; class Gammaproteobacteria; order Cellvibrionales; family Microbulbiferaceae; genus Microbulbifer; species Microbulbifer sp. SE14. Next base: position 206,181 of record NZ_JCBAJA010000004.1, read on the forward strand.
CAAGGGCGACGAGGCGGCGCTGCTGGACGTGGTGAACGCGGACGGCCAACCGCAAACCGACGGCGGCCTGCTCGCCTACGGCGTGCCCTTCTGGGGTAACTGCTGCACCCGCAACTACGACGCCGAGTACGATATCCGCGCCCCCTACGTCTCCCTCGAATGGCTGATCGGCGACCTGACCCTGGACGCCAGCCTGCGCCACGACAGCGGCAGCGCCAGCGGCTCCTACGCCGGCGCCGTGCAGGTGGACAATGTGGATGTGAACGGCGACGGCAGCATCTCGGTGCCGGAACAGAGCGTCTCCTTTGTCGACAACGCCAACGCTCTGCCGATCGACTATGACTGGAGCTACACCTCCTACTCCCTGGGCGCCAACTATCTGCTCACGGAAGACCTGGCGCTGTTCGCGCGCCTCAGCCACGGCGGCCGCGCCAACGCCGACCGCCTGCTGTTCGGCCCCAACCTGCTGCCCGACGGCGGACTGCTGGACGACGACGCCGCGGTGGACGAAGTGGACCAGGTGGAAACCGGGGTGAAATACCGGCGCGACAACCTGGGCCTCTTCGTCACCGCCTTCTACGCGGAAACCGAGGAGCAGAATTTCGAGGCCACCACCCAGACCTTCTTTGACCGCGACTACCAGGCGCAGGGCGTGGAGTTCGAGGGCTCCTACCAATGGGGCGACTTCAACCTCTCCGGCAGCGTGACCTGGACCGACGCAGAGATCGCCGGCGACAAGCTGAACCCGTCGCTGGTGGGCAACACCCCGCGCCGCCAGGCGGACTGGATCTATGCGCTGACGCCCTCCTATACCACCGACCGCTACAGCGCGGGCCTGAATATCATCGGCACCAGCGACGCCTATGCGCAGGACAACAACGACCTCAAGTTTGACGCCTACACCCAGGTCAACCTCTTCGCCAACTACTTCATCACGCCGGCACTCTCCGTCGGCCTGAACGTGAACAACCTCTTCGACGAGGAGGGCTTCACAGAAGCGGAGGAGGGTTCGCTGACCGACAACGGCATCATCCGCGCCCGTTCGATTAACGGCCGCACCAGTTCGGTGACCTTCAAATATGAATTCTGAACTGGATAGTCGGGGTACCTGATCCATCTTCCCCTTCCGGTCCGGGCAACCCACCTTGCGCCCGGGCCTTTTTTCTCCATTTCACGGTCTTTAACAGATTTTTTGAGGGCCTTTTTCACTATGTTACACGGGGCTCAAAATGCACCGCTGCTGGCCGGCCTGGAAGCGGGCGGAACCAAGTTCAATTGCGTGGTGGCCCGCGACCCGCAAACGATTCTCGCCTCCGCCCGCTTTTCCACCGGAAAGCCGCAAGACACCCTGGCGGAAGTGCTGGCATTTTTCCGCGACGCCAGCGCGCGGCTCGGTCCCCTGGGCGCAATGGGCATCGCCAGCTTCGGGCCCGTGGACAACAACCCGGCCTCGCCCGACTACGGCCGCATCCTGAAGACGCCCAAGTCCGACTGGATACAGGTCCCCCTGCTGGGCTGGTTTCGCGAAAACCTGGATATTCCGGTGTGCCTGGACACCGACGTCAACGGCGCCGCCCTGGCGGAACAGCGCCTGGGGGCCGCCCGGGGAATCGACAATTTCATCTACGTCACTGTGGGCACCGGCATAGGCGCCGGCATCGTGATGGGCGGACAGCTGGTCAACGGCTTCACACATACCGAAATAGGACATATGCGCATGTCCCGGGACGAAGAGCGGGACCCCTTCCCCGGCTGTTGTCCGTTCCACGGCGACTGCCTGGAGGGACTGGCCTGCGGCCCCGCCCTGGAACAGCGCTGGCAGCACCGCGGCGAGGAGCTGCCCCAGTCCCACCCGGCCTGGGAACTGCAGGCGGACTACCTGGCCCAGATGTGTTCCAACCTGACCTATTGCTATATGCCGGAGCGGATCATTCTCGGCGGCGGCGTGATGCAGAATCCCTTGCTGTTCCCGCTGATCCGCGAACGCTTGCGGCAGCGGCTGAACGGCTATGGGCCGACTCCGGCGCTGGCAGACCCGGAGTCCTACCTGGTGCCGCCGGCGCTGGGCGGCGAGTCCGGCCAGATGGGCGCACTGCTGTTGGCGCAACAGCAACTCGACGGGAACCCGCTGTCCACACAGAAAAGACTGTCCACGGCCTGAGGGCTGCGGATGGTCCGTGGCGAACACCGGGGTCGTTGAGAGGGGAAAGGCGCAGCGGCGCCGGTGCCGCCACTGCAGGGGATTAATTCAGCTTCCAGTCCGGCACCTGTACCGACACCGGCTGGCCGGATGAGCGCTCGCTCTCCTCGACCAGGTTGCCCTGGGCCGGCTTCAGGCTCAGGTGATCCACGGATACCTGCACGGCTTCCTTCTTCTCGCGCTCGTGGTCCTTGACCAGATTGCCCTCCATCGGCGCCAGGCTCCAGTCGGGCTGGGTTTGGGACTGCGCAGAGGCTTGCGGTGCCGGAGCTTCAGCTGCCCGGGGAACCGGCGTCGGCGCTGTCGCGACCTCGCCCTCGGCCTTTATCGCGGCCTGGGCGCCTATCTTGGCCAGGGTGGCCTGCAATTGCTCGGCCTGGGCCTTGGGCAGCCCTTTCTTGATCGCCAGTGGGCGGCCGCTGAAGAGTTTTTCGACGGTTTCCGGGCCTGCCTTGAACAGGCGCGCCAGGTTCGCCTTTACGTCACCGGCGGTGAATCCCGGCACCAGGTCGCCGCGGAAGATCAGGCTGTAAGTAGGTTCCGACATGCTTCTGCCTCTTCTTGTTGTTCTCGAGTTATTAGCCATCCGAGTCCAGCGTCTGGTCCATGGTATAGGCCGGCGCGGCTTCGGTCTTGCCGCCGACCTGGCGGGCCGGCACTCCGGCCACGGTGGTGTGTTCGGGCACGTCGGCCAGCACCAGGCTGCCGGCGGCGATTTTTACTCCCTCGCCGATCCTGACCGGGCCGAGGATCTTGGCACCGGCACCGATCATCACGCCGCGGCCGATTTTCGGGTGGCGGTCGCCACCGCCGCTGCCGCTGCCGCCGAGGGTCACCGAGTGCAGTATCGAGACATCGTCCTCCACCACGCTGGTCTCCCCCACCACCAGGCCGGTGGCGTGGTCGATCATGATGCCGCAGCCGAACCTGGCCGCCGGGTGGATGTCCACCGCGAACTGCTCCGACACCCGGCTCTGGAAATAGAGCGCCAGAGTGTGCCGCCCCTGCCGCCACAGCCAGTGGGCCACGCGGTGGGACTGCAGGGCGTGGAAGCCCTTGAAGTAGAGGAAAGGCATCAGGTACTGGTCGCAGGCGGGATCGCGGTCGTACCAGGCGCTGATATCGGCGCGCATGCAGCGGGAGATGGTGGAGTCGCTCTTCAGGGCCGCGGCGATCACCTCCTGCAGCGCCGTGGCGGTCAGCGCATTGTGGTTGAGCACCGAGGCCAGTTGGTAGGAGAGCGCGTCGTCGAGGGACTTGTGGCGCAGCACCGTGTTGTGGAAATAGCTCGCCAGCACCGGCTCGCCGGCCGCGGCCTCTGTGGCCTCGGCGCGCATTTGGGGCCAGATGTCCCTGTCTTCTTTGTTGCCGTTAATCGCCTAACTCCTCGACTCTATCAGGTAGGATGGGCAAAGCCCATCCTACTTTTTTACGCCTCTCCCGGCCCCGGGTAACAGTCTTCCGGCACATGCACGAAGCGGGCATAGATCTCGTCCATCCGCTCGCACACAGTGTCGCACAATTCCAGCTCACAGCTCTGCAGCTGTTCACAGAGCCGCTCCGGCGTCAGCAACTGCTGCAGCTCGTGGGCGCGCGGCGCGTAACTCAGGTGCCAGCGCTCCGGCGCCACACCGCCGCGGTCCTCGGCGTAGGGGCGGAAGAGGCCGTAGCTCTGTCCGCTGGCGATGCACTCATCCAGCCAGCAGTGGAAGGGACCAAAGATACCGTCGTCGGCCACTTCCTGGGGGGTCAACTGCAGGCGGTAGTCCGCCGGCATGGCCCCCGCGTCCACCACGTCGAAATCCGTGCCCCAGTGGTGGCGGGAGCCTCCCGGCAGGGCCGACCAGCGCAATATAGCGAATACCGTCTGGACGGGCGACAACTGCGCCACGTCCAGCGGGGCACCGCTGCTGTCCAGCACCGGGCGCAGGCCCGTGACCTTGCCGTTCCATATCGTGCACTGGCGTTCGAAGCTGCGGAAGCCGGACACCACCTTCGGATCGAAACCGGCGTCGCGGGCGTCGGCGCAGAGTCGTTCGAAGGCGACCAGCGCCTCCGGGTGCAGCAGTTGGCCGGATCGAGGTTCGAGAATGACGTGCTCGTCACCGAGACCGAAGAGCATGCGTTTGAGCGGCGCAGTTAACATCGCAGGATTACCAACAGGCAAAATATTCGTGACGAACTAAAGTGAACAACATCCAACTCTACCAAAAACGGGGGTCGTGACGGACCGAAACCAGAATTCATCGAAGGGCACCGGCCTCTCCGGCCATATTCATTAGCACAAATGCTAATGAATATTTGGCCTTTTATCGTTTTATGCTATGTTCCTTGCGCGGCCGCGGGACCTGGCCACGCAAACACGGATGTACAACCAGTTAGGGAAAACCCTATGCACCCGAGTCAATCAGAGCTTTTGAAACTGAAAAACCTGGGCCTCGCCTCTGTCAACATACTCCACTCCGTCGGCATTCGCTCCTGCGATGACCTGCGCCGGGTGGGCCCGGTGGAAGCCTTTATCAGTATTCGCAATCGCGGTATCAATGCCTCCCGGGTGATGCTCTACGCGCTGCAGGGTGCGCTGCTGGACGTGCATTGGAACGACCTGGATCCGGATCTCAAACGGCGCCTGGCGAGCGAGGCGGATCGCCTGCTGTCCGCACAGAATCCCGAGTAACCCTCTCTCTCAGATACTCCAAAAGATCGCGCCGCGAATCTTGAAAGCGGCGCCGCCGCCCCTATCTAAACTTTCCCAACCGAACTGATTTTTTGGAGAAAACACCGATGTTGCGCATTGGTCTCTTTCTACTGACCAACCTGGCCGTTCTGGTCCTGGTCGGCATTATCTTCAACCTGCTGGGTATCCAGGGCATCCTCGCCGCCAACGGCGTCGACCTGAACCTGGGCGCACTGCTGACGATGTGTGCCATATTCGGCTTCGGCGGTGCCTTTATCTCGCTGCTGCTGTCCAAGACCATCGCCCGCATGACCACCCGCACCCAGGTGATCGACCAGCCCCGCACCGCCGACGAGCAGTGGCTGGTGGAAACGGTGCGCGAGCTGTCGCAGAAGGCCGGCATCGGTATGCCGGACGTGGGTATCTTCCCGATGCCCCAGGCCAACGCCTTCGCCACCGGCTGGAACCGCAACAGCGCCCTGGTAGCGGTCAGCGCCGGCCTGCTGGAGCGCTTCAACCGCGACGAGGCGCGGGCGGTGATCGGTCACGAGATAGGCCATGTTGCCAACGGCGATATGGTCACCCTGGCACTGATCCAGGGGGTGCTGAATACCTTCGTGATGTTCTTCGCCCGGCTGGTGGGCTTCTTCGTCGACCGGGTACTGCTGAAGAACGAACAGGGCCTGGGTATCGGCTACTACGTGACCTCGATCATCATGGACATAGTCTTCGGCATCTTTGCGATGATGGTGGTGGCCTGGTTCAGCCGCCGGCGCGAGTTCCGCGCGGACGCGGCCGGTGCCAGTCTGGCCAGCCCCCAGTCCATGATCGCCGCCCTGCAGCGGATCAAGGCGGAGTCCGAGGCGGGCCGCGAGCAGCCGCTGCCGAGCAATATGAAAGCCTTCGGCATCTTCGGCAACATGGGCGCGCTGATGGCCAGCCACCCGCCGCTGGAAAACCGCATCCTCGCCCTGCAGTCCCGATAACTCACTGCGGTTAACCCGGCGCCCGCGCCGGGTTAACATTTTTCCCCGAATTCAAAACCGCATACTGCCGACCATGAACAAGCTCAAAACCTTGCTGCTGGCCGCGCCGCTGCTGTTGCTCGCCCCCTTCGCCTCCGCGACATCCCCGGTGCCGGCCTTCTCCACCGACGACGAGCAGAACACCATGCAGGTGTTCAACTTCGCCAGCCCCTCGGTGGTCTATGTGACCAACGAAACCCTGGTCCGCGACCGCTGGACCCTGCGCCTGCACACGGTGCCCAAGGGCGCCGGCAGTGGCTTTATCTGGGACGACCGGGGACATGTGGTCACCAACTTCCACGTGATCGAGGGCGCGCGCAAGGTCACCATCACCCTGCAGGACCGCAGCGAGTGGCCGGCGGAGCTGGTGGGCTCGGCGCCGGAGAAGGACCTGGCGGTCCTGAAGATCGACGCGCCCCCGGAACTGCTGAAGCCACTGGTGGCCGGCACCTCGAAGAGCCTTTCCGTCGGCCGCAAAGTACTCGCCATCGGCAACCCCTTCGGCCTCGACACCACCCTGACCACCGGCGTGGTCAGTGCCCTCGGGCGCGAGATACAGGCGGCCAACAACCGCACCATCCGCAACGTGATCCAGACGGACGCGGCCATCAATCCAGGCAATTCCGGCGGCCCGCTGCTGGACTCCAGCGGCCGCCTGATCGGCGTCAATACCGCGATCTACAGCCCCAGCGGCGCCAGCGTGGGTATCGGCTTTGCCATCCCGGTGGACACGGTGAAGAAGATAGTGCCGGAGCTGATCGCCCACGGCCGCCTGGTGCGCCCGGTACTGGGCATAGAGTCGGCACCGGACCAATGGGCCAGCCGCTACGGCTTCGAGGGCGTGGCCGTGCTACGCACCGCGCCGGGCATGCCGGCGGAAGAGGCCGGCCTGCGTGGCGTCTACCGCACCGAGCGCGGCGGCTGGCAGCTGGGCGATGTGATTGTGGAAGTGGACCACCAACCGGTGCGCAGTTACGACGACCTGCTGAACGTACTGGAAAACCACCGCGCCGGCGACGAGGTCAGCCTGGGCGTCGTGCGCGACGGGAAAAGGCGCGACACATCCGTTATACTCGCCGCTCCCGAGTGAGTGGTCAGTGATGAGTGGAGAGCGGCGAGTAGTATGCAGAAATATTTCCTGTGCCGTTACGACGAACTGACCGAGGGCCAGTCCAAAGGCTTTTCCCTGGGCGACACCGCCGCCGGAATGGACAATGTATTCGCGGTGATGAAGGACGGCGAGGTCTACGCCTACAAGAACAGTTGTCCGCACCGGGGTATCAACCTGGACTGGCAGGAAGACCAGTTTCTCGATCCGGACGGCGCGCTGATCCAGTGCGCCTCCCACGGCGCCCTCTTCCTGATTGAAACCGGCGAGTGCATCGCCGGGCCCTGCGCCGGCGACGCGCTGACGCCGGTGCCGATAGAGCATACTGCGGAAGGGCTCTACGTCCTGTTGGCGGATTAGCCGCGCAATCGGGGTCTGGGTTCTGGGCTCTGAAAAATCGTAGGGCCTAATCAGTAGGGTGCGCCGTGCGCACCGCCCGGTTCCATGGTGCGCGACCGCCATGGATGGCGGAAGTGCAGAAAATGCAGGAGCAATTTTCTGTCACGGCGCACCCTACAGTTGCCACACCCGATCACCGGCAAAGGGGATCGCCTCGGTGAGCACTATCTCCTGCGCGCTGATATTCGCCCGGTAAGCGAGTACTTGCACCCCCGCCGCCACCGCCGTCCCCAGCGCATCCGCATAGGCCGGATCTATCTCCCGCGCCGCTTCCACCGTCTCTATCCCGGTGTGCTGCACACAGTAGAAGAGCACCGCACGCACGCCGCTCCCGGCCAGCTTCTGCAGTTCGCGCAGATGCTTGGCGCCGCGGCTGCTGACAGCGTCGGGAAACAGGCCGCGGCCGCCCTCGGCCAGGGTCACATTCTTGACCTCCACATAGCAGTCGCCGGCGGCACCCCGTAGCAGCAGGTCGATGCGGCTGTTCTCTTCGCCGTAGCGCACTTCGCGGCGCAGACTGTCGTATCCCTGCAACTCCGCCACCACCCCACTGCTGATCGCCTCCTCCACCAGCGCATTGGCGCGCCCGGTATTCACGCCGGCCAGGGCGCCTTCCGGCGTGGTGGTCACCTCCAGGGTATGGCGGTACTTGCGCTTGGGATTGCCGGAGTCCGAATACCAGCAGGGGGTACTCTCCGCCCAGCAGTTCTTCATCGAGCCGGTGTTGGGACAGTGGATGGTGAAGGTATCGCCGGACGGGGTCTCGATATCGGCGAGGAAACGCTTGTAGCGGCGCAGCAGGGTGGCCTGCTGCAGGGGGGGATCGAGCTTCACGATACGACCTAAACTGACTATTCGGGCGCCACAAAATACTCAAGATCCCGGGCGAATGTCCACGGTCAACATTTTGTGGCGCTAACCGGAGAGATTTGGTAGCTTCTTCGCCCTCGGTCGCCAGGGCCATCTCATTTGGGACTGGGGCGACGAGAAGGGAATAGCCTGCCATCGCATCCCCGTTGCACGGGCCAAAAATGCATCACCCCGGACAATTCCGGACTAGGCTAGATTGAATTTGGTGGTATCGCCCCCATTATCGGGGGCCCGTAAAGAAAGAGAGGCAACGACCATGCCCAAAACTGCTGCGAGCACCGAATCTCTGCACGGCTTTGAGCCCTACAAGGAGAAAAAGGGCGAGGAGTACATGAATGAGAAGCAGCAGGAGCATTTCCGCAACTTGCTGCTGGCCTGGAAGGCCGAGCTGATGGCGGAAGTGGACCGCACCGTTTCCCACATGAAGGACGAGGCCGCCAACTTCCCGGACCCGGCCGACCGCGCCAGCCAGGAAGAGGAGTTCAGTCTGGAACTGCGCACCCGCGACCGCGAACGCAAGCTGATCAAGAAGATCGATGCGACTCTCGAACTGATCGACCAGGACGACTACGGTTTCTGCGAGGCCTGCGGCGTGGAAATCGGCATCCGCCGCCTGGAAGCCCGTCCCACCGCAACCCTGTGCGTGGACTGCAAGACCCTGGCGGAGATCAAGGAAAAACAGATCTCCGGCTGATCAGCAAAGAAAGACGGATGCGCTTAGCGCTTATCCGCCCTACGGCTCCGACCTGTAGGGTGGATACAAATCGGCAGGATTGCCGATTTGGACGCCGAAGGCGCCCGCGAAGCGGGCGAGCGCCATGGATGGGGCAAGTCAACCGCTAAGCACATCCACCCAGATTTCCGGCTTATCGTTGAACTCTCCCGCTTACATCGGCCGTTTCGCCCCCTCCCCCACCGGCCCTCTGCATTTCGGCTCCCTGGTCTGCGCCCTGGGCAGCTACCTGGACGCCATCGCCCACGGCGGCTTGTGGCTGGTGCGGATGGAGGACCTGGACCCGCCGCGGGAGGAGCCCGGCGCCGCCGAGCGCATATTGAAGTCCCTGGAGGTCCACGGCCTGCACTGGCACGGCCCTCTGGAGTGGCAGAGCCGCCGCCACACCCTCTACGAGGACACCCTCGCCGGACTGGCGGCGCGGGAACTGATCTACCCCTGCCACTGCTCCCGCAGCCAGATACGCCGCAACGGCGGCCACGACAATATCGCCTGCCGCGGAATTACCGCAGAGCAGGGTCCCAGCGCCCTGCGCCTTGTGTGCGCCGGCGGCGAGGAACACTTCGATGACCTGTGGCGCGGCGAGCAGCGCCAGCAGGTTCGCGAGGACACCATCCTCAAGCGCCGCGACGGCCTCTACGCCTATCAGCTGGCGGTGGTGGTGGACGATATCGACCAGGAGGTGACCCACGTGGTGCGCGGCGCCGACCTGCTCGACACCACCGGCGCGCAACAGCGGCTGTTCCGCCTGCTCGGCGCTGCGCCGCCCCGGTTCGGCCACCTGCCCCTGGTGATGGGCCCCGACGGACACCAGAAACTCAGCAAGCAGAACCACGCCCCGGCCATAGACGACCGCAGGCCATCCGAAAACCTGCACACCGCATTGGGCTTTCTCGGCTTCCATCTACCCGACGAACTGGAGCGGGAGGCGCCGGAGCATATTCTCAAATGGGCCGCAGCTCGCTGGCAGCGCCACCAGGTGGATATGCGGGACCGGCAGATCTAGTCGGGACTCGGGACTCGGGACTCGGGACTCGGGACTCGGGACTCGGGCAGGATGCACCCTGCTCAGCGGACGGCTCAACGGTGCGCGCGGCGCACCCTACTGAAATTGCCCGCTGAACCCGGCATACTTGCAGCCTGCAACAAATAGCGCGTCACCAATGGTAAACCCCGTGTCTTCACCCGAGTCCCGAGTGATTCGCGCCATCCCTGGCGCTCACCCGCTGCGCGGGCGCCTTCGGCGTCCAAATGGGCAATCCTGCCAATTTGTCCCGAGTCCCGAGTCCCGGCTTTCATGACCAACCGCACCCTCCTAATCCTGCTGGTCCTGGTGGGCTACGTCTTCTCACCGACCATCTTCACCTGGATGATCAACCCGTCGGGCGCCTGGTACCGGCCCTTTATACTCTGGCTCGTCCTGATACTGCTGGCGGTATTCGTGCAGATGAGGCGCAAGTCCGATGAGCTTTGAACTGACGCACATCGCCCTGATCGGCGTGGCCTATATCGCCACGCTGTTTTTCGTCGCCTTCGCCACCTCCAAGGGCTGGCTGCCGTCGCGCTGGGTGCGCCACCCGCTGATCTATGTGCTGTCGCTGGGCGTGTCCCTGTCCGCCTGGACCTTCTATGGCATCGTCGACCTGGCCTGGCAATACGGCTACGGTGTGCTCGCCTACTACCTGGGCACCGGCGCCATGTTCCTGTTCGCGCCGGTGGCCCTGGAACCGCTGGCGCGGCTGGCACAGCGCTATCAGTTGACCTCGCCGGCGGACCTGCTGGTGTTCCGTTACCACAGTCGCGAGGCCGGCACCCTGGCCACCCTGTTTATGCTGCTGGCACTGCTGCCGCTGATCGCGCTGCAGATACAGGCGGTGTCGGAGACACTGGCGCTGCTGTCCCGGGACAGTGTCGCCGCCCTGGCGCTGGCGGAGAGCGGCGTCACCAGCAAGAACCTGATCGCCTTCTTCTACTGCGTGCTGCTGGCGGTGTTCACCAGCATGTACGGCGCCAGCCGTGAGCGCCGCGCCGGCCTCGCCAGCGCCATGGCGCTGGAGTCGGTGGTCAAGCTGGTCGCGCTGCTGGCGGTGGGCGCCTACGCCATCTACGGTGTCTTCGGCGGTTTCGCCGGACTGGACCAATGGCTGGCACAGAACAGCGATATGCAGCAGCTGCTCTACACCCCCATCCAACAGGGTTCCTCCCACACGCTGCTGCTGGTGTTTATCGCCACCGCGGTGGCCATGCCGCACATCTTCTACCTGAGCGTGGCCGAGCGGCCGGCGGCGCAGACACTGCGCATCGCCAGTTGGGGCTTCCCGCTGTTCCTGCTGCTGATGGCCCTGCCGATATTCCCGATCATGTGGGCAGGCTTCGCCCTGGACGTCACCGAGCCGGTGCAGTACTTCTCCCTGGCGGTACCGCGGGCCAGCGGCTCGGCACTGCTGACGACGCTGGCCTTCATCGGCGGCCTGTCCGCCGCCACCGGCGCCCTGGTGATGATCACCCTGGCCCTGTCCACCATGGTGATGAACCACTGGCTCCTGCCCGGCACCCGCTGGCACTCCGAGGACAATATGTACCGCCAACTGGTGTGGCTGCGCCGCGCTTTGGTGGCGGCGCTCTTCCTGGCCGGCTTCGCCTTCTATCTGCTGCTGAACAACCGCCTGTCCCTGTCCGACCTGGCGCTGCTGGCGTTTATCGCCTCGCTGCAGTTCCTGCCCGGTATCTTCGCGGTCATCCACTGGCCGCGGGGCAACCGCCGCGGCTTTATCGGCGGCCTGCTGGCGGGCATGTCCATCTGGGCGCTCGGCCTGCTGCTGCCGTCCATCTTCGGTCTCAGCGGCGTCGCCCTGCCCGGCACCGACATACAGGTGCCGCTGGGCATGTCCATCTGGACCCAGGTCACCACCCTGTCCCTGGCGGTGAACGTGCTGCTGTTTGTCGGGCTGTCCGTCTTCACCCACAGCAGCAGCCTGGAGCAGTACGCGGCGGACCTGTGCAGCGACGACACCCTGAGCCAGGCCCTGCGCCTGGAGATGGACGTGGCATCGGCGGCGGATTTCCGCCTGCGCCTGGCGGAGAGCCTCGGCGCCGCCACCGCCACCCACGAGGTGAACCGCGCCCTGCGCCAGCTCGGCCTGCCCGACGACGAGCGCCGCCCCTACGCCCTGCGCCAGCTGCGCAACAAGCTGGAGGCCAACCTGTCCGGCCTGCTCGGCAGGGTGCTGGCCGGGCAGATCATCGACCGCCACTTCCCCTTCAAGGAGGGGGACCAGCCGGCGCACAAGGACATCAACCTGATCGAGACGCGGCTCAGTCGCTACAAGAACCAGCTCACCGGCCTGGCGGCGGAACTGAACAACCTGCGCCTCTACCACCGCCAGATGCTCGAGGAACTGCCCCTGGCCGCCTGCCGCCTGGGGCGCGACGGCGAGATACTGCTGTGGAACAACGCCATGGCCGACCTGACCGGAATCGCCTCCGGCGAGGTGATCGGCTCCAAGCTGGACTATCTGGCGGAACCCTGGCGCAGCCTGCTGCGGGAATTCACCGAATCCGAGGACAACAGCCGCTTCAAGCAGCAGGTGAGCCTGGGCGGCAACAACCACTGGCTGAACCTGCACAGGACCCGCATCGATACCAGTGGGCGCGGGCGCGGCCGCGACAGGCACGAGCGCGGCGACGCGCAGATGCTGCTGTTGGAGGACATCACCGAGACCCAGGTACTGGAGCAGGAGCTGATCCACAGCGAGCGCCTGGCATCGGTGGGCCGCCTCGCCGCCGGCGTGGCCCACGAGGTGGGCAACCCTGTCACCGGCATCGCCTGCCTGGCGCAGAACCTGCACTTCGAGTCCGACAGCCCCGAGGTGCGCGATACCGCCGACCAAATCCTCAGCCAGACCCAGCGCATCAGCCGCATAGTGCACTCGCTGGTGAACTTCTCCCACAGCGGCAGCCCTGACAAAGGCAGCGAGCGGGCGCCGGTGGACCTCTACGCCTGCGTGCAGGAGGCGGTGCAGCTGCTGTCCCTGCAGCGGGACAAGACCCAGGTGACCTTCGACAATGCGGTGCCGGAAAACCTGATCGCCCCCGGCGACAACCAGCGCCTGATCCAGGTGTTCATCAACCTGCTCAGCAACGCCCGCGACGCCAGCCCGGACGGCGGCCATATCCAGATAGACGGCTATGTCGCCAATGGCTGTGCCTGCGTCGCGGTCACCGACGACGGCCCGGGAATCCCCCCCGAACACCGCGAACGCATTCTCGAACCCTTCTTCACCACCAAGGAACCCGGCGAGGGTACAGGCCTCGGCCTGGCGATGGTGTACAGCATCGTCGAGGAACATAACGGGCAGTTGGAACTGGTGAGTCCGGCGCATCCCGAGAGCGGGCGGGGGGCGAAATTTATCGTGCAGCTGCCGCTGGAACAAACGGGACTCGGGACTCGGGACTCGGGACTCGGGCGCGCCCGCCCCTAGCAACAGCAGCTATGCCGTGCCCGCGAACCTGCTCCGACTTGTATTGGCAAGCAAATCGGATCTTCATTGCATCATACCCCGAGTCCCGAGTCCCGAGTCCCGAGTCCCGAGTCCCGAGTCCCGAGTCCCGACATTATGGGTTGCATCGAAACGCCCAAACCCTGAAACTAGGCGTTCCCTGAGCATTTTGTAACCAGGCGTAACACATGAGCCACATCCTGATCGTCGAAGATGAAGCCATTATTCGAGCGGCGCTGCGCAAACTGCTGGAGCGGCACCGGTACAAGGTCAGTGAGGCGGGCTCAGTGCGCGAGGCGACCACCAAGTACCGCCTCGGCGAAGTGGATCTGATCATCTCCGACCTGCGCCTGCCCGGCGCCCCCGGTACCGACCTGCTCAAACTCGCTGGCGACGTGCCGGTGCTGATCATGACCAGCTACGCCAGCCTGAGATCCGCGGTGGACTCGATGCGCATGGGCGCCGCCGACTATATCGCCAAGCCCTTCGACCACGACGAGATGATCGCCACGGTGCGCCGGGTGATCGGCAAGGCCGAACAGAGCCGCGCCCAGGCGCCCTCCGGCAAGGAGCCCGGCCGCGCCATCGCCGGCATGATCGGCGACAGCCCAGTGATGCGCGATCTCTACAACCGCATCCACAAGGTGGCCCCCACCGACGCCACGGTGCTGGTGCACGGCGAGACGGGCACCGGCAAGGAACTGGTGGCCCGCGCCATCCACGAGGAGAGCCGCCGCGCCGGCAAACCGCTGATCTCTGTCAACTGCGCGGCGATTCCGGAGACCCTGATCGAGGCCGAGCTGTTCGGTCACGAGAAGGGTGCCTTTACCGGCGCCCAGACCGCCCGCGAGGGCCTGGTGGCAGCCGCCGACGGCGGCACTCTGTTCCTGGACGAAATCGGCGAGCTGCCCCTGGAGGCCCAGGCGCGCCTGCTGCGGGTGCTGCAGGAGGGCGAGGTGCGCCCGATCGGCGCGGTGGAGTCCCGCAAGGTGGATGTGCGCCTGGTGGCGGCCACCCACCGCAACCTGCGCCAGCTGGCCGCCGAACGCAAGTTCCGCGAGGACCTCTACTACCGCATCAATGTGGTACAGATGACCCTGGCGCCGCTGCGGGAACGCGGCAAGGATGTGCTGGCGATCGCCGAGCACCTGCTGGAGAAGTTCTGCGCCAAGGTGGAGCGCGCGACGCTGAAGCTGTCGCCGGAGGCGATACAGGCGGTGACCACCTATACCTGGCCCGGCAATGTGCGGGAGCTGGAGAATGCGGTGCAGCGGGCGGTGATACTGACCGACGACAGGAGCGCGGAGATCGACCACCGCACCCTGGATATCGACCTGGACCTGGTGCCGATCGAGGAGGCGGATCCGGAGCGGCGCCCGCGCAGCCTGCACACGGACCCGCGCGAGGACCTGTCCCTGGAGGACTACTTCGCCCGTTTCGTGATAGAGCACCAGGACACCATGAGCGAGACGGAGCTGGCGAAGAAGCTGGGCGTCAGCCGCAAGTGCCTGTGGGAGCGCCGCCAGAAACTGGGCATCCCCCGCAAGAAGACCCGCCGCGCCGCGGGCGCCGAGGCCTGATTCCACCCGCCTTCTCACCCACTGGATTCCGATCGCAGGGGCGAACCTTGTGTTCGCCCTCCCCAGCTCGGACCCTCCAGCCAACTCCGGAAGCCCCTGATGCCGGGGGCCATTCGCTCAACAGCCTCATCGGCAAATGTCGAACGGCCCCCGGCATCAGGGCCTTCGCGTCAAGCTCACTGCCTTGTCAACCTGCAAGGGGAAGCTCTTCCACTCACCTGACGGTTACCCGACAGGTCCCACTTTGGTAACAACCGAAAGTGTTACCCCAGCCTCACCATGAGTAACAACTGTCGCGACATCAGTAACGCAAAATCCCTCCCCTGCGGCGTGAAAATTTTTGTAAATTTTCTAAGTTATTGATTTTAAAGAAAATTATGAAGTTGGCACACTAAATGCTTTCTTCCTAGTACAAACAAGAAGAACAGCCAAGAATAAAAATAAATGACTGTTTAAGCCCTAATAACAACTGACAATAAGCGGGCGAACACACAATAAGAATAACGGGGCGGTCGACAATAAAAGCAAACAGGGACCAAAACCGAAAAAAATAACAATAAACACAAAAACAACAATAAATAATAAAAATAAAGCAGAAGACAACAAAAATAACGACAAGCGCGTTACAAACTGACTGATTGTACCTGGGAGAGGGTGTTCGCTAGACAGCGAATTGATAGCGCAAGGAAGCCGCTGCCTTCATAGTTAATAAGAATAATTCCCATCTTTCCTTTCTTTGACTCCCAAACTGCCCTTTTCTCCACCCACCGCCACAACTCCGCTGCGGGCGCCCGCCTGTGTGCCTGTGGTAGAATGCGCCCTCGTTAGGACCTGTCAGCACCAGTTTGAATGCGAGATTGCGACGGGACCTCCCCAAGCCATATCCCGTTGGCAGCAGTCAAGACAGACAGCCGTATGCTCAATACCCTGATCAGTAGTATCAAGCGCTGGCGCAAGCCGGCAAACCCGGGCCCCAGGATCGTCGCCCGCAACGACCACAACATCTCCCGCCGCGACATCAGTCGCGCCGCCCTGACGGTGATGAAACGCCTGCAGGACGCCGGTTTCCAGGCCTATATCGTCGGCGGCGGTGTGCGCGACCTGATGCTGGGAGGCCATCCCAAGGACTTCGACGTGGCCACCGACGCCACCCCGGAGGAGGCCAAGGAGCTGTTCCGCGGCTCGCGCATCGTCGGCCGCCGCTTCCGCATACTGCACGCGCGCATCGGCCGCGAGGTCATCGAAGTCACCACTTTCCGCGGCCACCACAGCGATGGCGAGGAGCACGAGGCGCAGCAGTCGGAACACGGCATGCTGCTGCGCGACAACGTCTACGGCGACCTGGAGAGTGACGCCATCCGTCGCGACTTCACCGTCAACGCCCTCTACTACACCACCAACGGCTTTGAAATCCACGACTACACCGGCGGTGTGCGCGATATAGAGGAGCGCCTGATCCGCATGATCGGCGATCCCACCACCCGCTACAAAGAGGATCCGGTGCGAATGCTGCGGGCAGTCCGCTTCGCCGCCAAGCTGGATTTCACTATCGAGGAGAAGACGGCCGCACCGCTGAAACAGCTGGCGCCGCTGCTGCGCAATATCGCCCCGGCGCGGCTGTTCGATGAGGTGCTCAAGCTGCTGATGAGCGGCCACGGCGAGCGCACCTTCGAACTGATGCGCCAGTACCAGCTGTGGCACCACCTGTTCCCCGATAACGCCGCCCGGCTCGAGTATCCCGCCGCACTGGAGCTGACCCGCCTGGCCCTGCGCAACACCGACCAGCGCATCCGCAACGACCTGCGCGTTACGCCGGCCTTCCTCTACGCCGCACTGCTGTGGCCGGCGGTGAACGCCGAGCAGCAGCGCCTGGTGGAGAGGGGCACGCCGCCGGTGCCGGCCCTGGCCCAGGCCGCACAGAAGATCACCAGCTCGCAGCTGGCGCACACGGCGATCCCCAAGCGCTTCTCCCTACCGATGCGTGAGATCTGGGATCTGCAGCTGCGCCTTCCGCAGCGCAACGGCAGCCGCGCCCAGCGCCTGAGCGAACACCCTCGCTTCCGCGCCGCCTACGATTTCCTGTTGTTGCGCGAGGAGTGCGGCGAGATAGAACCGGGCCTCGGCCAGTGGTGGACCGAATTCCAGCAGGCCGATGAAGACCGGCGCGAGGAGATGGTGGGCAAGCTGCAGCGCAACGGCGGCAACCGGCGCGGCGGACGTGGATCCCGGGGCGGGCGCCGCCGGCGCCCGCCGAAGGCCGCCGAATAAATGGTCCGCGCCTATATCGGACTCGGCAGCAATCTCGCCGAACCGCAGAAGCAGCTGCGCAGTGCCCTGGAGTCGATGGCGGAAATTCCGCAGACGCGGCTGCTGCGCTGCTCCAGCTTCTACCGCAGTGCGCCGGTGGGCCCGGGCGAACAGCCGGACTACATCAACGCGGTGGCGGAACTGGAAACCGGACTGGCGCCGCTGGATCTGCTCGATCGACTGCAGGCGATCGAAAATGCCCACGGGCGCGAGCGCACTCTGCGCTGGGGTGCCCGCACCCTCGATTTGGATATACTACTGTTCGGTCGGCAGCGGATAGACGAGCCGCGCCTGCAGGTTCCGCATCCGCGCATGGCCGAGCGCAATTTTGTGTTGCTGCCGCTGGTGGAGCTGGAACCCGGACTGCAGCTGCCCACCGGGGAATCCATTCAGGCACTGCTGCAGCTGTGCCCGCAGAATCGCCTGGAGAAAATCTGATCCGGCCCAAGGCCACCCCGGGAATTCAGTTGTAGGAGCGGCCGTTGGCCGCGAACGGGCTTCCAGAAGTCCCCGAATCAATCGCGGCCGACGGCCGCTCCTACAGCACCTCCGACGGTGATAGGAGAAGGAATAAAGGAGTTAATTCAGTGGTCATCGACACCGGTGAAACCCATCCCCGCGAACCGGATCTCTCCGGCGCGACCCTGCCCAGATTTATCGCCGTGGAAGGCAATATCGGCGTGGGCAAGACCACCCTGGCAAAAAAACTCGCCGCCACTTTCAATTACGACACACTGCTCGAACTGCCGGAAGACAACCCCTTCCTCGAGCGCTTCTACCGGGACCCCAAGAGCGCCGCCCTGCCCACGCAGCTGCACTTTTTGCTGCAGCGCTCGCAGCAGATACAGGCACTGCGCCAGGACGATCTGTTCAAACCGGTGCGCGTGTCCGACTTCCTGATCGAGAAGGACCAGCTGTTCGCCGAAGTCACCCTGGACGCCGACGAGCTGGCGCTCTACCAGCAGGTCTACCAACACCTGACCCTGCAGGTCCCCAAGCCGGATCTCGTCATTTATTTGCAGGCGCCGCTCAATATACTGCAGGAGCGCATCCGCACCCGCGGCATCGCCGCCGAGCGCGCCATCAGCAACGAATACCTGGCCACCCTCAACGAGGCCTACACCAACTTTTTCCACTACTACGACGAGGCGCCGCTGTTGATCGTCAACAGCGAGGATATTGATATCGTCGACCGTCCAGGGGACTACCGCCAGTTGGTGGAGTATATGCTCACCATCACCAGCGGCCGCCACTATTACAATCCGGGAAGCTGAAGCTATGTATGCACCCACTGAATTGGAGAAACCGGTAACGGTACAGACGCTGCGCAAAATGAAGGCGGACGGTGAGAAGTTCATCACCGTGGCCCTCTACGACGCCCCCATGGCGGCCATGGCGCAGAAAAGCGGCGTGGAAGCGGTACTGGTGGGCGACTCCCTGGGCATGACGGTGCTCGGCTACGACAGCACCATACCGGTGACCATGGAGCAGATGATCTACCACGTGGAAGCGGTGGCGCGGGGCAACAAGAAATCCCTGATCATGGGCGACATGCCATTTATGACCTACGCCACGCCGGAGCAGGCACTCACCAACGCCACCCGCATCATGCAGGCCGGCGCCCATATGGTGAAAATCGAGGGCGGTGCCTGGCTGGCAGAGACGGTGAAAATGCTCACTGACCGCGGCATCCCGGTGTGCGCCCACCTGGGCCTGACACCGCAATCGGTGCACAAGCTGGGCGGCTACCGGGTGCAGGGCCGCGACGAGGACAAGGCAGGGGAGATACTCGACGACGCCGCGCAGCTGGACCAGGCAGGCGCGGACCTGCTTGTCCTCGAGTGTGTACCGGCGGCCCTGGCCAAACGCATTACCGACTCAGTCTCCATGCCCACCATCGGCATAGGCGCCGGGCGCGATACCGACGCCCAGGTGCTGGTGATCAACGACATCCTCGGCCTCACCGAGCAGCCGCCAAAGTTCTCGAAGAATTTCCTGCAGGAAGCGGGCAATATTCCCGGCGCGCTACGCAAATACGCCGAGGACGTCAAGAACGGTGTCTTCCCGGACGCAGAGCACACATTCAACTGATCCCTGTAGGAGCCTGTGCATAGGCGAAGACCCAATGACTTTTGATCAACTGCTCGACGAGTGGCGCGCGAACCAGGGCGCACAGCAGGTGCCCGGAGGCTGGACCCAGGGCCGCGCCACCTTCGGCGGCCTGGTGGCCGCAATGCTGTACGAAAGAGTGGCGGCAGAGGTGGCCCCGGGCGCGAGTCTGCGCTCGCTGACCGTCTCCTTTGTCGGCCCGGTGGCGGCCGGCGCCATCGACACCTCGGCCAGCACACTGCGCGCCGGGCGCTCGGTGACCCAGGTTGAAGGACGTATTTACCAGGAGGGCTCGGTGTTACTCGCCGGCCTCGCCAGCTTCGGCAGGGGGCGCGAGTCGGGTATCGAGGTCGCCACCGACAGGGCGCCCGAATTCAGGGCACCCGATGACAGCGAGGCCCTGCCCTATATTCCCGGCGTGGTGCCGGAGTTCACGCAGAAATTCGACTACCGCATAGCCCGGGGCCAGCTGCCCTTCAGCGGCAGCAGCGACAACCATCTTGGCGGCTGGGTGCGCTTCAGGGACGGCAGCGACAGCCCGGTGACCATCGCCCACCTGCTGGCCCTGATCGACGCCTGGCCACCGGCGATACTGCCGATGCTCAAGCAGCCGGCGCCGGCCAGCTCGCTGACCTGGACGGTGGAATTCATAGAGCCGCTGCCGCAGCTGGGCGCCGATCGGTGGTGGCAGTACCTGGCCGAAGTGGAGCAGGCAGCGGATGGCTACGGGGTGGTGCAGGCGCGATTGTGGGATGCCGGGGGCAGACTGGTCGCCTTTACGCGCCAGACGGTGACGGTATTCGACTGATTACTTTTTTCTGCCGTGACCACTCCCCCCTCCCCCCTGTGACACTAAGCCGAAGCCTGGGCGGCTCTGCTGTCGGTGGCCATTTGGGAAAAAGCCTCATCGGTCTGCTTATCAGCCGCAGGCGCTTTTCCCAAATGGCCCCCGACATCAGGGCCTTCGCATTGGAGTCCGCCATTCTTTTTCGAGTCCCGAGGTGAGTAGTCACCTTCTGCCGACAATATAGTTCAGGAACAACAGCACACCGGCGACAAAGGCAATGGAGGCACCTTCATAGAGCTGCTGCAGTGGGGGAAAGTCGCTCAGTACATGCTCCAGGAATTGTATCGCCATCACCATGATGATGACGCCGCTGAGCTGCCCCTTCATCTCACCCAGGTCCCTGGCGACCGGCAGAGACAGACCACCAATGAAGAGCTGGTAGATACTCACTGCAAAAAGGTAGAGCACGATGGAGATCAGGTAGGCATCGACCACCCGGATCAGATAGACCTCTATCTCGCGGCTCTCCCCCTTGCTGGTCAGGATCAGCTCGATCGCATGGAAAGCCTTGATCCCTCCCCAGATCACAGAAAAAAAGGCCACGATCAGCAGGACGGCTGTCGCAACAGTCATCATGTGCCGGGTCGCCTCGATCAGTGGCTTTAGGTGTAGCAATCTTCCACTCCCTCCAGTCCTGTCTCTGTATAGCACAGGGCTGGCCGGGGGAGCGGGAAGATCGGGCGTCAGGCCAGCAGGGCCTGCGGCGCCGGAAACGGCCGGGCGAAGGAAAAGGCCTCGGCGCTGGGCCCCAGGGTCTCAAGAGTATGCAGCGCCCGCTTGGCGTCATCGATGGTCGGGACGGTGCCGGCGGGAATCCACCAGAGCGCCAGAATCGGCCCGGGCATCTTCTCGAACCAACTCTTCTTGTTCTTCAGCACCTCCAGGTGTTCGCCGGAGTAGACATAGCTCTTCAGCGCCTGCAGTGATTCCCACACCGACATATTGACGATAACGCGCTCGTCGTCGAAGACCTGCAGCGAAGTCGCATCCCCCTCATCCGTCTGCAGCCGCCACACAAAGCCTGGACTGCGATCCGCCAGTGTGTTGATCCGGTCCAGCTGATCGACGAAGCCCTGCATGACCGGGCTGTCCATGGCCCCCCTGGCCCGCGCTATATTGACCTGCGCCAGGTGAAATTCCTTTCCCATAACAATTCTCCAGTTTTTATCCGCACAAGGCATCGACGCAATGCGCGGAGCCTATTGCACCGATGGAATATCAGGCATCTCCCTTACCGGAAGAGTACCAGCGACGCAGTCGCAATCTCGCCCGCTCCCAGCTGCCAGCTGTTGGCAAACGCATTACCGTGCTCCACGCAGACGTATTCGCGGTAGTGCTCACCCACATCCGCCAGGGTCGCGGCCAGTTCGGCCCCCGGGTTCCAGGCGATGACACTGTGGCAGTTCTCACTGCGCGTATCGATCGGCGCGCGGGTGACTATCTGCTGTTGCTCCGGCGCACTTTCGAAGACGCGGTCCACTTCACCGGGGAAAGTGAGCACTCCCTCCTGGGTAAAGCGCTGCAGGCCCTGGGTATTGTCCAGGTATTCGCAGCCCTCCAGCCCCCGCACCTCGATCGCGTTGACATCCTCCACCGGGAAGTAGCTGTGCCAGGCCCAGCTGAACTCCGCCCTCTCGTCGCCGCGGTTCTGCAGCTGCAGATGCAACTGCAGTTCGCGGCCGAGACGCATGGTGACTTCGCAGAAAAAAGGCGCGCTGAACAGCGCGCTGCCATCGTGAGGGTAAGTGAATACCAACTCGACCTCACCGCCCGGCAACGCTTTCGCGCCGGTCAGTAGCCAGGGTTCCGTGCGCACCAAGCCGTGCTTGGGTTTTGCGGGATCCCGGCGGTTGACGCCGAACCAGGGCAGGCACAGGGGAATACCGCCGCGCACGGATTTTCCCGGTTCGAACTGCGCCTTCGGGCTGAGCCACAGCAGCGGCTCGCGGCCGGCCGCCTGGAACTCCAGCAGTTGGGCGCCCTGGGTGGCGATCACCGCCCGGCACAGGGGCGTCTGCACCAGCAGCAGCTCCAGTCCCGGCTTGCCGTAGAGGGCGCCGCTGTCGGTGTAGCGGATCAAATCGCTTTGTATATGCTCACTCACTGATCTCTCCACGATCATCCTTTCCAGCGTCAAAAATGGGGCGGGCAGAAAGTAGCGTCAGCGCTCCCGCAGCGAGAAACAGGTGGAACCAGTTCATCCGCGCCAGGCCGAAGACCCGGGTCGCCTCGGTGCCGATAACGAGGCCGGCCGCAATTACCAGCAGGGCGCCGACGGCCACAGCCAGGGCCAGTGTCCGGGGGAGGACACGCGCCGTTGTCAGCTCCAGCAGCGCCACCAGCAACCAGAGTGCCAGACCCGCTGTGGAGTAGAGGCTGCTTACGATTTGCGGCGACAGGGGGGCGATTTCCGCCGCGCCCAGCGCCGAACCGGTCACCAGCGCGATGGCGCCATAGGCGGGCGCGCGGCTATCGCGGCCAAGCCGCAGTTGCAAGCGCGCCCACAGGATTCCCAGGCCGATCAACAGGAAAGATACATAGCCGGAAAGGTGCGACAGGGCCCGGTGCAATTCGGTAACGCCGGGATCTATGCCATAGCGGTAGGCGCCGACGGCGGCGGCCAGAGCCAGACAGGCCAGGCCGGCGACGACCAACAGGGCCGGCGACTGGCAGCGGCGGCGGGCGATAAGCCAGTACTGGTTGGCCACCAGCGTGGCGGCCAGGGCGAGGAGGATTTCCGCGAGCCAAAAGTTGTGCAAAACGATTCCCCTTATTCTTTTTGGGAATTCTAACGGGCGCGGTGGTTAGTGGCTAATGGCGACTGCAGATACCTGCTCCGAATCAAGCGCCTGTTCGCTCGTCATAACGGCGCAGAGCCTGTGCCGGTATGACGAAGCCTATTCTGTAGGAGCGACCCTTTTGTTCGCCCTTGCCTCAGCCTGCACTCTGGTTTGGGCCAGCACAAGGTTCGCCCCTACAAGTCGCGAACATAAAAAACCCGGCCTGCGCCGGGTTTTTTCGGGTTCAGGAGAATCAGGATTCGTCGGAGGCCTGCTTCGCCTCTTCAGCCTGCTCGGCCTGATCGAGTTTAGCTTCCTTGATGGACAGCTTGATACGGCCGCGCTGGTCCACGTCCAGCACCTTCACGAACACCTTCTGCCCCTCGCTCAGGTAGTCGGTGACCGCGTTGACGCGCTCCTCGGCGATCTGGGAGATGTGCACCAGACCGTCCTTGCCCGGCAGGAAGTTGACGAAAGCACCGAAGTCCACGATACGCACCACAGTGCCCTCGTAGATGGCGCCGATCTCGGCTTCCGCGGTAATCTCCTCGATGCGGGTAACCGCCGCCTCCAGGCTCTCGCCATCCTCGCCGAACACCTTGATGGTGCCGTCGTCCTCGATGTCGATGGACGCACCGGTTTCCTCGGTGATGGAGCGTATGGTGGCGCCGCCCTTGCCGATCACGTCGCGGATCTTGTCCGGGTGGATCTTCAGGGTCGCGTAGCGCGGGGCATTCTCATTGACGGTTTCGCGGGAAGCGCCGATCACCTTGTTCATTTCCGCGAGGATGTGCAGGCGCGCCTGCAGGGCCTGCTCCAGTGCGGTTTCCATGATCTCTTCGGTGATGCCCTCGATCTTGATGTCCATCTGCAGCGCGGTCACGCCAGAGGCGGTACCGGCCACCTTGAAGTCCATATCGCCGAGGTGGTCCTCGTCACCAAGGATGTCGGTCAGCACCGCGTAGCCGTCCTCTTCCTTCACCAAGCCCATGGCAATACCGGCCACCGGCGCCTTCAGCGGCACGCCGGCGTCCATCAGCGCCAGGCTGGAACCGCACACGGAAGCCATGGAACTGGAGCCGTTGGACTCGGTGATCTCGGAGACTACGCGAATGGTGTAGGGGAACTCGTCCGCCTTCGGCAGCACGGCGGCGATACCGCGGCGCGCCAGGCGGCCGTGGCCGATCTCGCGGCGGCCGGTGGCACCCACGCGACCCGCCTCACCTACTGAATAGGGCGGGAAGTTGTAGTGCAGCATGAAGTAGTCTTTACGCTCGCCTTCCAGGGCGTCGATGATCTGCGCATCGCCGGTGGAGCCGAGGGTGGCGACTACCAGGGCCTGGGTCTCACCGCGGGTGAACAGGGCAGCACCGTGGGCCTTGGGCAGTACGCCGACCTCGACGCTGATCGGGCGCACTGTCTTGGTGTCGCGACCGTCGATGCGGGGCTCGCCGCGCACGACGGCGCCGCGCACGATTTTCTTCTCCAGCTTGCCAAAGTAGCTCTTGACCTCGTCTTCGGCAATCTCGTCGCTGGCCAGGGCCTCGACGGCGGCACTGCGCACTTCGCCCAGGCGGGTGACGCGCTGCTGCTTGTTGGTGATCTTGTAGGCCTCTGCCACCTGGTCGGCGAACTGGCTTTCCAGGGCGGATTTCAGTTCTTCGTTCACCGCTGCCGGCTGCCAGTCCCACTGGGGTTTGCCGGCTTCGGCCTTCAGTTCGTCACAGACCTTGATGACCGCCTGCATTTCCTGGTGTGCGAACAACACCGCGCCCAGCATGATGTCTTCCGGCAGTTCCTGGGCTTCGGATTCCACCATCAGCACGGCGTCCTTGGTGCCGGCCACGACCATGTCCAGCTCGGATGTCTTCAGGGCCTTGTAGCCCGGGTTCAGCAGGTAGCCGTCTTCCTGGGTGTAGCCCACGCGCGCGGCGCCGATCGGGCCACCGAAGGGGATACCGGACACGGACAGGGCCGCAGAGGTGCCGATCATGGCGGCGATATCCGGGTCCATGTCCTTCTCGGCGGACAGCACGGTGATCATTACCTGCACTTCGTTCATGAAGCCCTTCGGGAACAGCGGGCGGATCGGGCGGTCGATCAGGCGGGAGGTCAGGGTCTCTTTCTCGGACGGGCGGCCTTCGCGCTTGAAGAAGCCACCGGGAATCTTGCCAGCCGCGTAGGCCTTCTCCTGGTAGTGTACGGACAGCGGGAAGAAGCCCTGATCCGGCTTGGCTTCCTTGGCGCCTACAACGGTACACAGAACCACGGTTTCGCCCATGGTAACCAGCGCCGCACCGGTGGCCTGACGCGCAACGCGGCCGGTCTCGATGGTGACCTGGTGTTGTCCGTACTGGAAAGTTTTGCTTACTGGATTCACTAGTATTTTCCTATTTCCTTACGGTTACTGGCCCATTCCAGCAACCCCTACAGTTTTCGCATATTGCGCGAAAATTTATTTGGACCCGAGGCGGCATGCGGGTGGCGGGTGCATTTTAGCTATCCGCGCTGCGGCCCCGAATCCCGAGTATAAAAAAGAATGCCCGCCAGTGGCGGGCATTCGAGGGTCTTAGCGACGCAGGCCGAGTTTGGCGATCAGCTGTGCGTAGCGGTTCAGATCCTTGCGCTTCAGGTAGTCCAGGAGCTTGCGGCGCTGGTTTACCATGCGGATCAGGCCACGGCGGGAGTGGTGATCCTGCTTGTGCGCAGAGAAGTGTCCCTGCAGTTTGTTGATGTTGGCGGTCAGCAGGGCCACCTGAACTTCCGGGGAACCGGTATCGCCTTCGGATTGGCCGTGCTCTTTCAGGATTGCTTCTTTTTCAGCGGCAGTCAGTGCCATAACGAATTACCTCGTCGTAATATGCTTTGAAGATTCGGCTGGCCCGTGCATATTTACAGACCAGCTAACACTTTTCCCCTTACGGGGTGCTTACCAGACGGCGCGGGGCGACCCGTCCGTCGTCGGTAATCTCTCCTACGCCCAGAAAATCGCCACTTTCCAGGAAGAGGCGCACCATATCACCTTCTGCACCTATGCGGTAGACCTGCAGATCCATTACCGGCTGCCCCTGACGTACATAGTAACCGGAGTCGTCCGGCAGTATCAGTTTGGGCAGTGACGCGGCGGGTGAATCCACCGGCAGCAGGTGGTGGTCCAGCACTTCCGCCCGGCCCTCGCCGCGCTCCTCGGCCAGCTCATCCAGGGTAGTGGCGTCCGCCTCGTCGAAGGGTCCCGCGGCGCTGCGGTGCAGCTGCTCCACATAGGCGCCCACACCCAGAATCCGGCCCAGGTCTTCCGCCAGGCTGCGCACATAGGTGCCCTTGGAGCAGTGGATCTCCACCTCGGCGCGCGGCTGGCTGCCGGGGGTAAAACCCAGCAGCTCGTACTCGTAGATCTCGACCTCGCGCGCCTCACGTTCCACTTCCACACCCTGGCGCGCCAGCTTATACAGGGGCTGCCCCTTGTGCTTCAGGGCCGAGTACATGGACGGCACCTGTTTTATGCGGCCGCGGAAGGGCTCCATGGCCCTCAGTACGTCCTTTTCGGTGAGGCCCGAGGCGTCCCTTGTCTCGAGTACATCGCCGTCGGCATCGCCGCTGGCGGTGGTCATGCCGAAACAGAAAGTGCTGCGGTAGCGTTTGTCCGCGTCCAGCAGGTACTGGGAAAATTTGGTTGCCTCGCCGAAACAGATCGGCAGCACGCCGGTGGCGAGCGGGTCCAGGGCGCCGGTGTGGCCGGCGCGGTTGGCAAAAAAGAGGCGCTTGGCTCTCTGCAGGGCGTCGTTGGCGGTGATGCCGGCGGGCTTGTTCAGCAACAGCACACCATTGACCGGCCGGCCCCATTTAGGTCTGCGGCCCATAAATCAATCTTCTTCGTCGTCCCGGTGGTGCTCTTTATCCGACTTGACGGCCTTGTCGATCAGCGCCGACAGCTGCTGGCCGCGCACGGAGGTCTCGTCGTAGCGGAACTGCAGGCGCGGAATGGTACGCATCTGGATGGCGCGCGCCAACTGGCTGCGCAGGAAACCGGCGGCCTTGTTCAGCACTTCCATGGAAGCGTTGATCTTCGCACGGTCGTCCTCGCCGACGAAGGTGACATACACCTTGGCCACGGCCAGGTCGCGACTCACTTCCACGTCGTTGACATTGACCATGCCGAGGCGCGGATCGCGCACTTCCTGCTGGATCAGCTGTGAAAGCTCGCGGCGCATGGCGTCGGCGACGCGGTCGGCGCGGTGGAATTCTCTTGCCATTGATCTCTTGGTAAATCTGTTTCGTTACATTGCAGGAACGGCGGGCGGGGCGGCCATGGGCCGCTCCTACAGGGCCCTCTCCTGAAGGAGAGGGAGCCACATTACAGCTCGCGGGCAACCTTGACGATGTCGTAGACCTCGATCTGGTCGCCGGGCTTGACGTCGTTGTAGTCCTTGACGCCGATACCGCACTCCATACCGTTGCGCACCTCCTGCACGTCGTCCTTGAAGCGACGCAGGGACTCCAGTTCACCCTGGTAGATCACCACGTTGTCGCGCAGCACGCGGATCGGCTTGTTGCGGTAGACAGTGCCCTCGGTGACCATGCAGCCGGCGATGGCGCCGAATTTGGGCGAGCGGAAGACGTCGCGCACCTCGGCGATACCGACGATGTCCTCGCGCACTTCCGGCTCCAGCATACCCGACAGGGCCTGCTTCACTTCGTCCAGCAGGTTGTAGATCACGCTGTAGTAGCGGATCTCCACCCCTTCCTGCTCCGCCAGCTTGCGCGCGGCGACATCGGCGCGGGTGTTGAAGCCGACCACGATGGCGCCGGAAGTCAGGGCCAGGTTGATATCGTTTTCGGCGATACCGCCCACACCGCTGGAGACCACGTTGACGGATACTTCCTCGTTGCCGATATCCGCCAGGGCGCCCAGGATGGCTTCCAGGGAACCGCGCACGTCGGCCTTGATCACCACCGGCAGCACCTTCTTCTCGCCGGCTTCCATATCCGCAAACATGTTTTCCAGCTTGGCCGCCTGCTGGCGCTGCTGTCGCTCGATGCGCTCCTTCTCGGCGCGCTGCTCGGCCACTTCGCGGGCCTTGCGCTCGTCCGCCACCACCAGGAACTCGTCACCGGCGTTGGGCGTGGTATCCAGGCCCAGCAGCTCCACCGGGGTGGACGGGCCGGCATCCTTCACCTGCTGACCCAGCTCGTTGGTCATGGCGCGCACGCGGCCATAGCTCTGGCCCGCCAGGACGATATCGCCGCGCTTCAGGTCACCGTTCTGCACCAGCAGGGTGGCGACCACACCGCGGCCCTTCTCCAGGCGCGATTCGATCACGACACCGGTGGCCGGCACGCCGATCTTGGCCTTCAGCTCCAGCATTTCCGCCTGCAGGGAAACCGCTTCCAGCAGCTCGTCGATGCCTTCGCCGGTGTGCGCGGACACATTGATAAACTGCGTATCGCCGCCCCAGTCTTCCGGGATGACGTCCTTGGCAGCCAGCTCGTTCTTGACCCTGTCCGGATCCGCCGCTTCCTTGTCGCACTTGTTGATGGCGACAACCAGCGGCACGCCGGCAGCGCGGGCGTGATTGATGGCTTCTTCGGTCTGCGGCATGACGCCGTCGTCCGCGGCCACCACAAGAATCACCACGTCGGTGGCCTGGGCGCCGCGGGCGCGCATGGCGGTAAAGGCGGCGTGGCCGGGGGTATCCAGGAAGGCGATCTCGCCCTGGCTGGTCTTCACCCGGTAGGCACCGATGTGCTGGGTGATACCGCCGGCCTCGCCGGAGGCCACCTTGGTCTTGCGGATATAGTCCAGCAGCGAGGTCTTGCCGTGGTCGACGTGGCCCATCACGGTCACTACCGGCGCACGGGAAACCTCTTCGCCCTCGGCCGCCTGGGCCTCGGCCACCAGGCTCTCTTCGAGCGCGGTCTCGGAGACCAGAACCACCTTGTGGCCCATCTCCTCAACGATCAGGGTAGCGGTGTCGCGGTCCAGGCTCTGGTTGATGGTGACCATCTCGCCCATTTTCATCAGGCGCTTGATCAGCTCGCCGGCCTTGACATTCATCTGCTTGGCCAGTTCGCCGACCGTAATGGTTTCACCCAACTGTACTTCGTACACCTGCTTTCCTGTCGGCCTCTTGAAGCCGTGTGTGGGTTTGATCTTCAGCGTCGGGCGGGACAGCGAGCGGGTGCTGCGTCTCTCCGCCTCGTCGCTCTCAAAGGCCTCCAGCGCCTGCTCGTAGAGCGCGGTCTTGCTGGACTTCTTCGGGCCGGCCTTGGCGCCGCGGCGGCCGCGGCGCTTGCGCGGCTCCTCTTCGTCCTTCTCTGCGACCACCGTCTCCAGCTTGCGGCGCAGGGACGGCTTGACCGCCTCTGTCTTGGCCTTCTCTTTCTTTTCCTCTTCGGCGCGCTGGCGATCCGCCTCGAGGCGGGCCTTCTTCTCCTCCAGCTCCTGCGCCTCCTGGGCAGCCTGCTGCTTGCGACGCTCCATTGCGGCGATACGCATCGCCTCTATGTCATCCACATAGCTGGTGCGGACCGGGGCCGCGGGCTTCTCTGCCGGCGCCTCCGGCTCAGCTTTTACTTCGGGCTCGGCGGCGACTTCCGCTTCGACCGGCTTCTCCACAGCGGCTTCGGCCGCTTGGCGGGCTGCTTCGGCCTCCGCCTCGGCACGGGCGCGCTCGGCCTCCGCCTGTTCGGCGCGGGCCTTCTCCAGCGCGGCCTGTTCGGCCAGGGCCTTCTCCAACTCGGCTTTGGCTGTCGCCTCCGCCGCCTCTACCTCCAGCTCCTCCGGCGGGCGCTTCACATAAGTGCGTTTCTTGCGCACTTCCACGTTCACGGTTTTACGGCCGGTGCCGGAGCCGGTTTTCAGCGTGGTGGTGGTCTTGCGCTTCAGGGTGATCTTGCGCGGTGCAGCGCCCTGCTCCCCGTGACTGCTTTTCAGGAAGTTGAGCAGGACCTGTTTTTCCTCGTCCGACACCACCGCATCCGCGCTGGTGTGGGGCAAACCCGCTTCCTTCATCTGCTTGAGCAGACGATCCTCGGTGGCACCAACCGATTTGGCGAGTTCGCTAACTGTTACTTCGGCCATTCTCTCTCCTAAAGGTCTCGATCGGCAGGGCGGTGCAATGCGCCCGGCTATTCTGAATTGGGCTTCGCGAGGGTTGGGCCTCGCGGGGCTAACCCCAGCCTTGGCCCAACCTACGCAATACCCGGATTACTCTTCTTCACTGTTTTCGTCGTCGGCAAACCAGGGCTCGCGCGCCTTCATGATCAACGCGGCGGCACGCTCCTGGTCCATACCTTCGATATCCAGCAGGTCGTCTACGGCCTGTTCCGCCAGGTCCTCCATGGTGGCGATGCCGCGGCTGGCCAGCAAATAAGCCAGGTGGCGGTCCATGCCGTCCATATTCAGCAGGTCTTCCTGGGGCTCGGAGGCGTCCAGCTGCTCCTCGGAGGCCAACGCCTGGGTCAGCAGGGCGTCCTTGGCGCGGGCGCGCAGCTCCTCGGCGATCTCTTCGTCGAAGCCTTCGATACCGAGCATTTCCTCGATGGGCACATAGGCCACTTCTTCCAGAGTGGTGAAGCCCTCTTCCACCAGCACGCCGGCGACATCTTCGTCGATATCCAGGCGCTCCATAAAGGTCTCCATAACACCGCTGGATTCGGCTTCCTGCTTGGCCTGCCACTCCTCGACGCTCATCACATTGATCTGCCACTGGGTCAGTTCGGACGCCAGGCGCACGTTCTGGCCGCTGCGACCGATGGCCATGGCCAGGTTCTCCTCGGCCACTGCCACGTCCATGGAGCCGGCGTCCTCGTCGACCACGATAGATTCGATTTCCGCCGGCGCCATGGCATTGATCACAAACTGGGCCGGATTGTCGTCCCACAGCACGATATCCACGCGCTCGCCGGACAGTTCGTTGGAAACCGCCTGCACACGTGCACCGCGCATGCCGACACAGGCACCCACCGGGTCGATGCGTCCATCGTTGGTGGTCACGGCGATCTTGGCGCGCAGGCCCGGGTCGCGGGCGGCGCCCTTGATCTCGATGACCTGCTCGGCGATCTCCGGCACCTCGATGCGGAACAGCTCGATGATCATCTCCGGGCAGGAGCGGCTCAGCATCAGCTGCGGGCCGCGGGCCTCCGGCTGGATTTCCAGCAGGATGGCGCGCACCCGGTCGCCCAGGCGAAAGATCTCGCGGCCCACCAACTGGTCGCGGGGCAGGCGCGCCTCGGCGTTGCCGCCCAGGTCAACGGCGATAAAGTCGCGGGTCACCTTCTTCACGGTGCCGCTGACCAGT
The DNA here is from genome assembly GCF_059834885.1 of Microbulbifer sp. SE14. Taxonomy (NCBI): domain Bacteria; kingdom Pseudomonadati; phylum Pseudomonadota; class Gammaproteobacteria; order Cellvibrionales; family Microbulbiferaceae; genus Microbulbifer; species Microbulbifer sp. SE14. Next base: position 237,615 of record NZ_JCBAJA010000004.1, read on the forward strand.
TCGCCGACGCGATCGCGGTACTCGTCCACCACCTTCGCGCGCTCGGCCTCGCGCACCTTCTGTACGATGACCTGCTTGGCGGTCTGTGCGGCGATGCGGCCGAACTCCACATTCTCCACCTGCTCGCGGTAGACGTCACCGGCCTTCAGCTCGGGATCTTTCTCGTGCGCCTCTTCCAGGGTGAACTGGGTGCCCAGCTCTGCCAGGGTGTCGTCGTCCACGACTTCCCAGCTGCGGAAGGTCTCGTAGTCACCGGTCCTGCGATCGATGATGACTTCGATGGAGGAGTCCTCGTCGTAGCGCTTCTTGGTGGCCGTTGCCAGTGCCGCCTCGATGGCCTGGAAAATGATTTCCTGGTCAACGCCCTTCTCGTTGGATACCGCCTCGGCTACCAGCAAGATCTCTTTGTTCATGCAGCTGTGCCTCTAATCGCCTGGGTTCAGGCTCCTACAGATTACTTGGTAAATTGGGGAATTATGTTTGCCTTCTCGATACTGTCGATCGGCAGCAGGTATTCGTTCTCACTGTCCACGCGCAGCACCACCTCGTCGCCCTCGACACCGGCCAGCAGGCCGCGCCACTTGCGCTGGCCGTCCAGCGGCATGCGCAGGCGGACCTCTATCTGGGCGCCGACAAAACGTTGGTACTGGTCCAGCCTGTACAGCGGGCGGTCCAGGCCCGGCGAGGAGACCTCCAGGGTGTACTTGCCGCTGATGGGATCTTCCACGTCCAATACGGCGCTCGCCTGGCGACTGACCTTCTCACAGTCCTCCACGGTGATGCCGTCTTCGGAATCGATATAGATACGCAGCAGAGCATTGCGGCCGTGGGTCTGGTATTCGATACCCCACAGCTCACAGCCCAGGGATGCCACCACCGGCGCCAGAAGTTCTTCCAGCTGTTCGCGCTTGCTCGCCATTCAGTTTTCCAGTCGACACACAAATCGGCAGGGACAGCCGATTTGCACAGCCACCGGCTGCCCCGAAGGGGTGGGGTGCAGGGATGCACCCCCATAAAACAAAAAATGGGCCTGCGGCCCACTTCGAATAGTATCCGCCACATTTCCGGCAGATACGAAAAAGCCCCTGACGGGGCTTTGACCGCACATCCACGCAGCCAGTATGCGCAGACGCAAATTTGGTAGCGGGGGGCAGGATTTGAACCTGGGACCTTCGCCCGGCCATGCCGGCCAGAGGTGAAAAGCGAGCCCGACTCGTCGGGCATCCAGCTAGTACCACTGGTACCTGAATTTGGTAGCGGGGGCAGGATTTGAACCTACGACCTTCGGGTTATGAGCCCGACGAGCTACCAGGCTGCTCCACCCCGCAACAACTCTGAGAAACGAAGCCTGGTTGCTCTTCGTTTCCCTGCGGTGGGTTGCCCCAACCGCTCAAGAGGCTGCGCATTCTATGGGCGTCGCCCCGGTGAGTCAAGTCACATTTGGCATTTATTTTCACATAAGCCGGAAGTACTTCACCGGGCGTCCCTGGCCGGGCGCCCCTGAACACCTCGGAAAAGTATAGATAGAGAGGAGAGGAACCACTCACCGGATCCATCCTCCGCCCGACCGCAGCCCCCCCACATCACTTGATAACGCAATTGATACGGATTCTCATTTGGTTTAGTATCGCCAGCCTCTCGAGACCATCCGCGTCTAACCCCCAGGGTTCCTGCCCTGCACAGAATCAAAAGTATCAGGAGTACCAGCATGCGCCGCACGAAAACCACCCTGGCGCTGGCCATTTCCCTCGCCTCCACCGTCGCCCTGGCCGATGACCAGCGGATCAAAGAGGAAATCGTCGTCACCGCCAGCCGCACAGAGAAGCCGCTCTCCAGCATTCCCAACACCGTCACCCTGATCGACGGGGCGGAACTGGCCCGGCAGATCAGCATCAGCAGCGACCTTTCCACCGTGCTCGGCAATCTGATTCCCAGCTTCTCCCCGGCGCGCCAGAAAATGACCAATGCCGGCGAGAGCCTGCGCGGACGCAAACCCCTGTACCTGATCGACGGCGTGCCCCAGTCCAACCCATTGCGCAACGGCGGTCGCGACGGGCACACCATAGATCCGCTGATGCTGGAGCGGGTGGAAGTGATCCACGGCGCCAACGCCATCCACGGCATGGGAGCCTCCGGCGGTATCATTAACCTGGTGACCAGAAAGCCGGGCGAGGGACTGCAGCAGAGCCTGCGGGTCGGGTCCGGCTTCCAGCCCGAAGATGCCGGCGAGAGCCTCGGCTACAACGGCAGCTACAGCCTGTCCGGCCAGTTCGACGCCGTCGATGTGATCGGCAGCCTCAGCTACCGCCAGAGCGGCCTCGGCTACGACGCCGACGGCAAGGTAGTCGGCTTCGACAACACCCAGGGCGATACCATGGACAGCGACGCACTGAACGCCTTTATCAAGGTGGGCCACAGTTGGGGCGCGCAGCGGCTGCAGCTCACCGTCAACCGCTATGAAATCGAGGGCAGCAACGACTGGGTGTCCGTCGATGGCGACTGGGATATGGGTGTCCCCACCACCGCCGAGAAGGGCGTGATTCCCGGCGATGCGCCGTCCAACGAGGTCACCACCATCAACCTGCAGTACAGCAACGAGGTGCTCCTCGGCCAGAAGCTGCGCCTGCAGGCCTTCCGGCAGGACTTCGCCGGCACTTACGGCGGCGGTACCTACGGCACCTTCCAGGACCCGGCCTACGGCGAGGGGATCTTCGACCAGTCGCAGAACAACTCGGAAAAGCGCGGCATAAAGGCCACCCTGATTGCGGATCAGATCGCCGGTACGCCCCTGAACCTGGTGTACGGCGTCGACCTGTTCGAGGATGAGACTTGGCAGGCGCTGATACAGACCGGCCGCAAATGGGTACCGGAAACCCGCTATGAAAATATCGCGCCCTATGTGCAAGCGGAATTCACCGGCGTGGAGCAGCTGGTTGTCAGCGCCGGCCTGCGCCACGAGATCTCCGAACTGATCGTGGACGATTTCACCACACTGGCGGCCTACGGCAGCCAGTTCGTCGAGGGTGGCAACCCTGAGTTCAGTGAGACCCTGGCCAATATAGGCGCGACCTACCAGGTAAACGACGCCTGGCGGGTATTCGCCAACTACTCGGAGGGCTACTCCATGCCGGACGTGGGTCGCGTGCTGCGCGGCATCAACCAACCCGGGCAAACGGTGGAGAGCTTCCTGGATCTGAAGCCGATAGTCACCGAGAACGAAGAACTGGGTATCGAGTACAGCGGTGAGAAAATCGCCGCGCAGTTGGCCTACTACCGCTCCGACTCCGACTTCGGCCAGCGCCTGCAAGCCGGCGCCGACGGTATCTACAGCGTCAAGCGCGAGAAAACCGGGATCGACGGCCTGGAATTGCGCGGACAGTGGTTCGCCACCAATGTGGACACGCTGGAACTGCGCTACGCGAAGACCGATGGCCGCTACGATTCCGACGCCGACGGGCGCGTGGACAAAGACCTGGACGGTGCAAACATAGCCCCGGACCGCGTCAACCTGAGCTGGGCGCGCAGCTGGACCGAAAGCCTGAACACCCGCCTGCAGGCCAACCTGCTTCTGGACCGCGACTTCGAGGACGACAGCGGCGAAACCTACTCGGAATTCGACGGTTACACCACCATCGATGCGAGCGCGGACCTGAAGGCACTGGGCGGCGACTTGACGCTGGGCCTGCAGAACCTGACCAATGAGGACTACTTCACCTACTACTCGCAGACCAACACGGTTACCAGCAGCCAAGACGGCCGCAACTTCAAAGGCCTGGGCCGCAGCGTAAGCCTGTCTTACTCGCGGCTGTTCTGACCCACATTGATGGGCAAAGCGCAGCCATCAAATTTCCCGGCAACTACCAATGCGGCAATTTTTTCTCGTTCTGCACAAATACGCAGGCCTCACCCTGGGTCTGCTGCTGTCGCTGATCGGACTCACCGGCAGCCTGCTGGTGTTCGATCACGCGCTGGATGAAAAACTCGCGCCGCAGACCGTCGACTTTGCCTCCTCCGACACCCCCGCCACTTTCACCGAAATTGTCGCCGCCGCGCGCGCTGCCGTGCCCGGCAGCACGCCACAGCGCATCATGACAGCCCGCGCCGAGGGCAGTCCCCACGTGGTGCGCTTCCCCGGCCCGGAAGGCGCGCCGGGCCCTATAGAGGTCAGCGTATCCCCCACCGACGCGCAGGTACTGGCGGTACGCGGCTGGGGCACAGCCGACTACACCATGACCTGGATCTACCGGCTGCACTACACGCTGCTGGCCGGCAACACGGGCAAAACCGTGATCGGATTTATGGGCATAGCGCTGCTGCTCTTCTGCATCAGCGGCCTGGTAATCTGGTGGCCCAAGGGTAAAAGGAAAGGCCGCTGGAAGCGCGCCTTCACCATCGAGCGCGACGGCAACCGCTTCCGCTTCTATTTCGATATCCACAAGGTATTCGGCATCTACCTGCTGCCGGTGCTGCTGGTGATCGCCTTCTCAGGCGTCAGCATCGTGTTTCCGCTGCAGGTGGAAAAACTGGTGAGCTGGCTGATGCCGCTGGAACCGCGCGGCTCCTGGGGCCAATCTGAAATCACCGGCGCAGCGCCGCTGGATCCGGACAGCGCCGTCGCCATAGGCCGGGAAGTATTTCCACGGGGAGAGTTGAAGCGCATCTACCTGCCGCAGGATGCCAGCGACAGCTACGGACTGACTTTCAGGCAGGAAGGCGAACCCTGGACCAACCACGGTGCCAGCTTTGTGCGCCTGGACCAGTACAGCGGCGAAATACTGATGGTGCACGATGTTACCCGGATAGCCGCCGGCAATAAATTCCTCACCTGGCAGTTTCCGCTGCACAACGGCGATGCACTGGGGCTGGTCGGGCGCCTGTTGGTTTTGCTCACAGGCTTTGCGCCGGCACTGCTGTTCGGCACCGGCTTCTATCTGTGGCGGAAAAAACGGAGAGTGAAAACTCCCAGACGCCGCGATACCGCTGGATCACCGGGAACCCAAGCCATTTGAGCTGGAATCTTCAGGGGAGGATTTAAAACTGACAGTATTATTCCGGCACCGCCAGTTATTGATCAATAGGGATATCAATAGCGGGGCAAGATTTGAATCTACCACCGTCGCCCGGCCATACCGGCCTGAGGTAGAAAGGGAGCCCGACTCGTCGGGCATCGACCTAATACCAACTGAAAGGGAATTTGGTAGCGGGGGCAGGATTTGAACCTACGACCTTCGGGTTATGAGCCCGACGAGCTACCAGGCTGCTCCACCCCGCATCAACTCTGCACAATTGAATCCTGGTAAAGTTTCAACTGCCGGCGCTGAGCACCGAAGAGGCTGCGCATTCTAGTGATGCAGACCTGGCAAGTCCAGACCACCCGGCAATTTATTTTGATTTCCTGCTTTTAATTTCCGCGCAGTTTACAGAAATAGACAGGCCGCGACATCCATGTCGCTGCGCAGGGCAATCAAAGCTTGCCGATCACATTCAGGAAGACCCCCTGACTGTCGTAATCCAACTGCGTCAGGTCATCCGAAAAATCGGTGAAGTTGTACCCCACCCCCGCTTTCAGGTGCTTGCCCATATGGCGGTAAAGGCCGATCAGGGCGCCGCTCTTGCGGTCCTGGGCGTCGGGCAGGTCGAGCATGCGGCCCTCGATCAGCAGATCCCAGCGGTTGACGAAGTGCCAGTCGGCGCGCAATACATACAAGCTGGCGCGGCTGTCGAAGAACTCCGGGTCCCGGCGGTCGAGGCTCAGCTGGCCGAGGCGGTAGGCGTACTTGGCTCCCAGGGTCCAGCGGCGGCTGATGTCGTAGCTGCTGTCGACGGAGAAGATGTGGCTCTTCTGGATAAACTCCGCCGCGGTGTTCTGCACCGTGACCTGGTCCCGGGTCGGCACATTGTAGAAATAGGTGTATTTCAGCAGGGTGTTCCAGCGATCGTTGTCCACCGGGCGGTAGGCGTAACCCATCACCGCTTCGGTGAACTTGCCGTCATAGAACTCGCCCTGGGAGCTCTTGCTGTCGGAGTAATTCAATTTACCCACCAAGCGCCAGTCCGGGCTGACCTGGTAGCCGAGGGTGTTTTTCAGCAGCCAGGTCTTGCGCTCGTTTTCCATTACCGTGCTTTCGTCGACGGCGGTTTCCATATTGTCGGTGCGGTACTCCACTGCGGAAGCGAGACGGATATCGCCGTCGCTGAAGCCCATATTCACACCCACCGCGCGGCGGTCCGTCTGCGCACCGGTGCGCGGGTCCTCCAGAGTGCCCGCCTCCACCGATGTGCCGTAGCTCCAGCGGTCGTTCGGGGCCAGATCCATGCCCAACGCGTGGGTCAGGCCGGTGGAGACGTCGCCGTGGCTGTACTGCTCCTCGCCGTAGATACTCAGGCTGTCGGAGTAGCGGCTGCGGAAGCCGGTACTCATATTGCCCTTGCGCGCGCGAATGCCGGTATCAGTGCGCTCGTTGTCAAGGGTGTAATTCAGGTAGAGATTGGTGCGATCCGTCACCAGGTAGTCGGTGCCGAGGCGCGCGGCGGTGCCGGTGTCGCCGCCGGACAGCTCGCTGTCCAGGGTAAGGCGCTCGCTGACGCGGTAGGCACCGCCGAGACCGATGCGGTTGTTTTCCTCGCGGGTGCCGGTGACTTCCACCGTGCCCTGCACGAAGCCGAAGGCGCTCCAGTTCTCGCCGGAATCGTAGGCGGCCTCCACCGCCATGTCGGTCCTGTCACCCTGGGTCTGGGTGGCGGGCACCACCGGCGAGAAATCCTCGCGGGTATCGGCGCGGGCGCCGGTATTCACCCGCCAGTTGTCGTTGATGCGGTAACCCACCATCAGGTCCACGGCACTGGTCTGCAGGCCGAATTCCTGTTCCCTGCTGTCCGCCTTCAGGCCCACATCCAAGCGCTCGCCGATCGGCACATTGACGCTGGCGCCGTACTGGGTGGTGTCGCCGTTCACCAGCTGCCCCGGGGCGGAGAAACCGGCCTCGCGTTCCTGGTGGTAGAAGGTACTGGAGCCGCGCGCGCCCGCGAAGAAGTCGGACAGCTGCAGGCTGCCCTCCACTTTGGACGCGCCCGCCTTGGCATCCGGGTCCAGCGGCTGCTGCTGATTGAAACTGAAACCGCCGTCGTAGGAGTTGACGCTGTCCAGGTTGCCGCCCTGGCTGTCCGCCACTTCGATCTTCAGCCAGCTGCCGGCGTTCTTGCGCAGGGTCAGGTCCACACCATGCAGGGAGGTCTCGTTGTCCTCCTCGTCCTGCTGGGTGCCGCTGATGCCGAGTTTGACGTGATCGCCGAACCAGTAATGGGCCCGCCCGCCGACGGCGAGGGTGTCCATTTCCTCGAAGCCCGGGGTGTACTCGTAGCGCGCCACCAGGAACTGCGGATTGCCGTTGTAGGAGCCGTCCTGGATCAGCAGGTTGTCGTTGGCGAGTGCGGACAGCGGCTTGTTCAGCAGCACGCGGCCCTGGATATAGTCGATATCGTAGTCGACCACCGGGGTCAGGTTTTTCACCCCCAGCACCAGGCCGGAATCCTTGTCCCGCACCTCCACGCGCAGGCGCTCGGAGCCGCTCAACACATCCTGGTGGCGCAGGAAATAGAGGGAGCCGCCGGTGCCGCGGAACTCGTCGCGGCCGGCGATGGTGCCGGGTTCCGCGGCGAAACCGTCGACCTGGAAGCGCTTCTCGCCGAACTCCGTCACGGCGTCGCTCTCGAAGTGACCGTTGGCTCCGTAGAGGGCGCGGTCGACGTGGGCCAGTTCGTTGTCGGTGTAGCCGGCCTTGAAGTTGCCCCACAAACCGTAGTCGTCGTACTTGGACAACTTCACATAGAACTTGCCGGAGGTGGGCGCGTCCTCGACCACGGTGGAGTCGTCGCCGAAGGTCGGGTAGTAGAGGTCGCTGTCCAGGCGGCGGAAGAGCGCGTCCGGTGTCTTTTCCAGGAAGTTGGAAAAGAGTTCGCCCACCGGCCCCTCTTCGGTATCCGCGCTGGCGGACAGGCGCCAGCCCTCGCCAAAGCCGCCACTGGTGTAGAAGGCCAGGCGGCCATCGTAACTGACGGAATTGTCGTAGTGGGTCTCGTCGCCGGTGACCAGCGCCGCCGGGCCGTTGGTCTTGTCGTAGCCGATGGTCAGGTCGGCGATACCCACGGTAAACCAGTCGTCGCTGGCGAAGCGCAGGTCGCGCAGGAAGAGTTCGCCGTTGCCCTCCGGGTCCAGCACCGCCACTTCCACCGTGTGCAGGCCGCGATCGAAAATCTGCTCGGCGACGAACTGGCCCTGGCCGTTGACCGGCACCGGGTTGCCGGCCAGCCACACGGTGTGGTCCGCTGGAATCTGTGCGCCGTTCACCAGTACCGTGTTGCCGTCCAGGGGAATATTGCGGCGCGCCAGGCGGTTTTCGCCGTAGCCCACCAGCAGCTCCTGTTCCGCATCGACTTCTTCGGTCGGCTCATCCAGCCGATCCACCACCCACAGGGTCTGCGCCCGGGTCTCGTCGTAGCGGCCCCTGTCGTCGTAGACCCGCAGCAGGTACTGCAGTTTTTTCAGCGGCGCCTGGAAGCGGTCGAATTCCGCCTGCCACTCGCCCTCACCGTTTTCATCCAGCTCGACGATTGCCAGCGGCGTGTCGCGCAGGGACTGCTCTTCCTCGAACAGGCGCACCTCGGCGCGCTCGATAAACGTCGGGTAGTTGCTGTAGCTCCTGAACTGCACACTGCTGTCGGCGATCTCGGTTTCCGGGTCGTCGGCGTAGCGGATGGTACTGGGGAAAGCCGTGACGTTCAGGCGCGGCTGCATCTTCTTGTTGTCGAAGCGGAACTGGATATTGGCATTTTCCAGGGCCACGTCGGTACAGCGCTGCAGGTCGGCGGAGTTTTTGTAGGGGTCGTACTCCGGGCTGCCGTCCACGGTGATGCGCATCAGGTTCAGCGCATAGGGGTTGTGGGCCAGGGCCTCGCGATTGATGCGCTCGATTTCCAGGCGGTCCTTTTCCGCCAGCACCGCCAGCTCGTCGTAGAGCACCTGCACTTCCACCCGCGCGCCGTCCAGCTGGATAAAGCCGGTGGCCACCACATCGTCGGACTGCACATAGCCGCGGCCCTCGAACTCCACCTGTTCGGCCCTCAGGTTCAGTTGCTCCCGCACCTGTTCCATCGCGCGGCGCGCGCGGGCGGAGGAGAGGCCGACGTCGTCGCCGTAGACCATCGCCTCGCGGCGCTCCATGCGCTCGTTGTCGCTGTAGCCGACAAAACTGAGGCGCACATTGGCCTTGCCGGCCACTTCCGCCATGGCGCTTTTCATGCGCATCAGCTGCGACTGGGAGATCTGCGGATCGCCGTTTTCAAAACGTATCGGCTCTATATCGCCGTCCGGGGATTCGTGGGCAATGGTGATGGTTTCGGCCGCGGCCGCCTCGGGACAGGCCTGCACCCCGTCCACCGCAGTCTCCAGCGGATCGTCGTACCAGAACTCCACCTCCACGCGGCGGTTCAGGGCGCGGCCCTTGGGCGTGTCGTTGGCGGCGATGGGCTGGGTGGCGCCCACACCGCCGCTGGTGACCATGTAATCCGGCAGGTTCAACGCATCGCGCACCGCCAGCGCAACTCTCCTGGCCTCGGCGCGGGACAGGGCCATATGGTCGCTGTACAGCTTGGCCGGGCCCTCCGGCAGCGGCAGCGCATCGGTGTGGCCGACGAAGCGGATCACCAGGTTGTTCTTGTCCGCCAGGTTGGCGCGCACCTCGCGGATGCGGCGCACGAAGGCCTCCGGCAGGTCCACCTGCCCCGGCTGCCAGCGCAGCGGCGTGACCAGGTTTTTCAGCCGCGCGCGCTGCTCGCTGCCGCCGGTGTAGTGCAGGCGGCACACGGTTTCTTGGCGGCACACCTTGAACCGGTTCAGGGCCAGCGCCTGGGCGCGGGCCTGCTCCGCCATCGCGGCCTCGTCCAGTTCGTCGTAGCTGACCTGCACCTGCACGCGGCGGTTCTGTTCGCGCCCGGCGGTGGTGATATTGTCCGCGACCGGTCCAGCATCACCACGCCCCTCGAAGGAGACCATCTCCTCCGGCAGTTCCAGCGCCAGCTGGAAGAACTCCGCCACCTGCCGGGCACGGGCGCTGGTGAACTCCTGCTTGTCCAGGTATTCCGCCAGCTGCTGCTGGCTCAGCGGATCGCTGTCGGTATGGCCGATAAAGGTCACTTTTAGATTGGGCTTTTCGCCCAGCTCGGCGAGTTTTTCCTTCAGTGCCTCGACGGAGTCGGCTGGGATTTCATCGTCCATCGACTGGAACAGCAGCGGATCGATAAAGTTTTCCTCGATCACCGGCTCCGCCGGCTCGACGAATAGCGTTGCGTCCTGTACCCACTGGCGGCGCGGCTGGCCGAGGATGGTTGTTTCGGTGTTGCTGCCGAGTTCGGCTTCCCGGTATTCCGCTGTCGGTTCTTCTACTTCGGGTTGCAGGCCGGGGACTTTTTTCCACACCTGCCACCAGGCAACTCCTTCCGGCTGGGGCTGTTCGGTTTCCTGGGCGAAGACGGGCAGTGCCAGGAACAGGGCCAGTGCCGCGGCGAGACATTGATCGCGGCCATGGGCCGCTCCTACAGGGGTAGATACCTCGTAGGATGGGCAAAGCGCAGCGTGCCCATCAACTGGCGTCTGTTGGGCACGCTGCGCTTTGCCCATCCTACGGAATTTCCCGGGTCCAGATTCTTCCCCGAGTCCCGAGTCCCGAGTCCCGAGCCCCGTTTTTTTCACATTCATCATTCCGCATTCACAAGAGGACATCACTCCAATCCTCCCTCGCTCGGCGGCGCGCCGCGCCGCCAGAAGATTTCGGTTTCAATCGTCAATTCGTAATCACCGTACTGCTCGGCCCACTCTTCGGCGATCTGCGCCTTGATGGATTGCAGGCGCTCGTCCACCAGGCCCGGCGCCTCGTTTTCCGCCAGGTAGGCCAGGCGCAGCACCGACGGTGCCTCGCTCAGTTTTTCCAGCAGCAGCTCTGTGCGCGAGTGCCACTGCGGGCGCAGCTCGGTGGTGCCGGGTTCGAACACCGCCTCGGCCATATCCAGGCGCACCACCCTGTGCAGGCTGGCCCCGAAGTTGACCTTGATCGCCTTACCGCGCGTGGCGCGCACCACCCGCGGGTTTTCGCTGGTGAGGCGGTAGCCGCTGGGCAGGCTGCGGTCGTCCAGCTTCATGATGAAGTTGGAGCCGCGGTCCCGATCCGGCACCACCGCACAGGTGATATGGAAACGGCCGTGGGCGTCGGTGGTGGCGTTGAGGCCGGTGGCGGTCACCACCCGCGCGCCGGGCACGCCGCCCTCACCGGCATCCTGGTAGCCGTTCATATTCCTGTCGTCGTACACCTTGCCGATCACATCGGTACAGTCGAAGGTCGGGTCGGGCACCACGCGCACCGTGGCCGAGGCCTCGCCGGAAGCCTGCTGGCCGGACAGCTGGTTGAACATGCGCGCGCGGTTCACATACTTGCCCTCGCCCACACCGGAGCCGACGACCAGCAGCAGTTTCACCTCGCGGGTCTGGTCCGGATCCACACGCAAGTCCGGCCACTGCAGCTGCAGGCCGTCCACGGTGGGCTCCACCGCCTCTCCATCGAGGCGTGCGGAACCGGCCACGTACTTGAAGCCGGCGGGGAAGAAATCCACCAGCTGCAGGTCCGCCAGCGGCACCGGCAGGGTATTGCCGAAGGTGATGGTGTAGGGCACCAGTTGCGAGCGGGTCACGTTCAGCAGCGCCGCGGTCTTGGTGATCGACAGGGCGCCGTCCAGCTGCGGATCCAGTGGGATATGGTTGTTGAACAACTGGCTCTCGCCCGGGATCAGGTTGTCGTCCAGGGTCAGGCGCAGGTAGTAGTCGGTACCCGCATCCCGCGCGTCCACATCCACCGGCGGCGGCAGTTCGGACAGCTGCACCTCACAGTGTTGCGCCGTGCCCGGAACCAGGTCCTCGCCACTGCCCAGGCAGGCGCCCACATCGAAGCCCGCCGTCTCCTCATTGGTCTGCGGCGGAATGATCTTGGACTCGCCGGCGACATAGTCGTCGCCCTGCAGCTGTACCCGGATCAGGTAATCCGCGTTGGCCGGGCAGGCGGCATCGCTGAAGTTGATATCGAACTTGTAGTAGCCGCCGGCCTGGGTCACCTGGTCCTGCTGTTTCTCGTCGTCGAAACAGCGATCCGGCAGCGCCTGGCCACTGGAGGCGCGCAGCATGGTCAGGGTGGCGCCGGCGATCGGCTGGCGCAGCACCGAATCGTAGACGGTGCCGTTGGGCGTGATCGGCAGGTTCAGGTTCTGCGGATTCGCACCGGAGCCCACGTAGATCTCGGTGATCTGCTGCGGGCCGTTGGTGAAGTCCGAGCTGGTGTTGCCGAGGGACGCGGTGCTCTCGCCGGCGTCCGGCGCCGTGTATCTCAATTCGTAGCTGGCACCGCCCGTATAGTTGGGCACCAGGCCGTCGAACTGGAAGTAGCCGTTTTCATCGCTCTGCACCGTCTCCATCAGCGCATTGTTGAAATACAGATCCACGGTCCAGTTCAACAGCAGCCGCTCCTCGGCATCCAGCTGCTCGTTGAAATTCACATCGTGCCAGAGGTAGCCGTTCAGGTTGGCGATACCCGGTGTGCCGCCCACGTCGATGGCGACGCTGGCCTGATTGGTAGCGGGCGGATCATTCCATTGCACTTCCGCGGTATTCAGCACCCGGTAGCCGATTTCCAGATTTTCCGAGAGCCTGGCCTGGAAGCGCAGGGTCGCGGTGTCGTCCGGTTGCAGTTCACCGAAGGTTCCGGTGAAGTCCGCGGTGATCACCGAGCCATTTACCGTAATACCGCCCGCCTGTCCGTTCAGCATTGCGGAATCCGCCACATAGGTGAGTACATTCTCACCTGCCACCAGCAGGTCGTCGGTAATGGTTACATAGGTGGCGGGTACGGCGCTGATATTGGTGACCGTCACCAGGTATTCCAGGGTCGCGCCAGCCTCGGCCGCGCCGCCGCCGACAACCGCCACTTCCTTGGTGATCGACAGCTGCTGCGCATCGCCGACCACCACTTCGGTGGGCTGGGCGCCGTTGGATGGATTGCCGTCGGCGTCGGTCAGAGTCAGCGGCAGCTCAGCAGTGGAGACGCTGCCCTGGTTGCTGATCACAGTGCCGGTGGGCGTAGCCGCATTGACGGTTACGTCGAAGGTCACGGTCGCCGTCTGGGCGGAAGTGATCACGCCCTCGTCGGCGCCGGGCAGCGGCGGCGTCAGGTCGTCGGAGGAAATCGGCAGGCCGGCGTCGAGCCGCGAAGTGCCGCCGCCATTATCCGCCACCGCAATACCGTTCAGGGTGGTGCTGCCGGCCACGTAGGTGGTGTTGGCCGGCACCTGGTCGGTGAGTGCAACCTGGGTCGCATCCACGCCGCCCATATTGGTGACCGCGATGGTGTAGCGCAGTACATCGCCCGGATCGACGATTCCCGGGGACACATTGTCCACGGCGATTTCCACCGTCTTGTGGGCGATCAGCAGTGGCACGTCGCCGACGATATCGATCGTCGGGTCGTTGGGCGTATCGGTGCCCGGATCGTCGGACGGCACCTCCTCGAAGGCACCGCTGCCGGCGCCGGCACCGTTGACGAAGCCCTGGTTGGAAATGATGGTGCCGTCGTTCACGTCGTTGATGGTCACATCGAAAGTGACCACGACCGCTCCGGCGCCGCCCGCCGTCGCGCCGACAAAACCCTCCGCTTCGCCGGGAGAATTAATGGGCAAACCGGAAGCCAGCGGCGTGCTGCCGCCGACATCGCCGACCGCAGTGCCGTTCAGGGTGGTGGAGCCGGCCACATAGGTGGTGTTCGCCGGCACCTGGTCGCGCAGCACTGTATCGACGATATTCTCGTCGCCGGTATTTTCCACGCGGATGGTGTAGCGCAGGGTGTCGCCGGGCATCAGCAGTTCGGTATCGCCGGTGATATCCGCGGAGGTCTTTTCCACTACCAGGTGCGGTGCGGATTCGATAATCACCCTGGTCGGGTCCTCGTCGCCGGCCACATCCAGATCGTCGGCGCCATTGATATTCGGATCGTCACTGTCCTGCAGCAGCTGGCCGGGCAGCTGCACCTGGGCCTGGTTCAGCACCGCGGTGCCGCTGTCGATCACGGCCGCCAGGGCCACTTCGTAGCTGACTTCCAGGCTGCCACCGGCCGCCAGGCTCAGGTCACCCAGGTCCAGCAAACCACTGCCGTGGGTGCCGCCGTTCGGATCGGAATTATCGGTTCCGCCACTCACGACGATATTGGCCAGGGATCCCTGCTCGAACAGCGGCAGACTGTTCAGTCGGCCCAGGTCGTCGGTGATCTGGATACCGTTTACGTCGACGCTGCTCAGGTTGGTCAATGTCAGCGTATAGCGCAGCAGATCGCCGGGGCTGGCGACACTGGCCGGGTTCTGGCCGGCGGTGACATTTTCCACTGTCTTGTAGAAGGACACGCTCGGCACTGCGGCACTGATGGTATAGGCGTCCTCGTGGTCGAGGGTACCCGGGGTGCCGTCGGTGGGCGCCGGGCGGTTGTACTGGCGCGCATCCGGGCCGGTGCTGTCCCAGCTGTGCCAGAGTTCCACACCGGCGATATTGGTGAGAGAGCTGCCGTCGGCGGTATCCGCATCCAGGTAGGCGTCGTAGCTGAACAGCAGGCGATGGTCCGCGGGAATGGCCGCGGTGGCACCGACCGTGGTTACGGTCAGGGTGCAACTGGCCGCATCGAAGGCAGTATTGAAGTGTTCGCCGGCGTTCAGGGTGGCGACGGTATTGCCGGCGCCGTCGGCGATAACCGCGACAAAGTTTTCCGGCGGCGTCTCGCACATGCCACCCGGATCATTGTCCGGCAGGATATCGGTAACGGTGATATCCCAGGCCGGGCCGGTGCCGATATTGTGCACATCCAGGGTGAAGCGACCCGGCAGGCCGGACTGCACGCTGGCGGGGCCGGATTTGGTCATGGTCAGGTCGGTGGGCTCGACCACCGTCATATCCGCGGTGGTATTGCCGGCACCGGCGCCCTGCCCCGCGGCCGCGTTGTCGTTTTCGTAGCTGTAGCTATAAGTCGCGCTGTTACTGAACCCCAGGCCGTCCACATTGGGCGGATTGCTGTCGCGCAGGCGCACCGTCACGTCGATCACCACCTGCTCGCCCGGCGGCACATCTATGCCGTTGGCGGTGTCCTCGATCACCAGATCGGTGCCGGAGCCACTATTTACCGGGGTAAACACCTGGCTGCCGGAAACCTTGGCCGCCTCGACGAATACCAGGTCCGCGGCGGAGGCATCCAGGTTCAACAGAATGCGTACGTCGTGCAGCGCGGTGGTCTGCGCGGTTTCCGGAATGGTGACCCGGTAGCGGAAGGGCTCGCCGATGGACGCGGTGGGCTGGGTGTTCTCGATCAGCAGCGGCGCCGCATTTGGGGTATTGAACTGCACGCTCTCGGTCGCGCTGGGGCCGTAGTCCTCGCGCATATCCACGGTCGCGGTGGCATCGCCCAGCGAAGGCAGGTTGTCGTCGTCCAGCGAGTAATACACTTCGACGAAAGCGGCGTTCTGCAGGTTCAGGCCGGCACCCAGGTTGCTGTCCGCCTGCACGCGGTAGGTCATTTCCAGGCTCTGGCCGGGATCGATCGCGTAGGCGGTGCCCGCGCCGAAATTCCACACCGCCTCACCGGTGGAGGCGTCAAAGGCCGGCGCCAGGTTTGCAACTGCGGCGCCGTTCACCGTTGTGGACTGCACAGTGACACCGCCCTGGCGCAGGCCGTTGGGAATGGTGTCGCGGAACACAGGATCGTAGGCCGGAGCCGAACCGTTGTTGGTAATGGTCACCGTGTAGTCGACGGTGTCGTTGGGCGCGAGGGTGCTGCCGTCCGCAGGATTGGAGCTGATCGCCAGCGCCAGGTTCGGCTGCAGCAGGTCCAGGGTTTCGCCGTCGTTGCGACTCTCCGGACCGGTGGCGGCATCGAAGCTGAAGTCCACATTGTTGGTCAGCGGCGTATTATTGGCCGGCCAGGGGTGCACGTCCTGGTTCAGCACCCGCGCGCGGTAGCGGATAACGAATTCGTCGTTGGCCGCGCTGTTGTCGCCGGCGTTGACCAGGTCGGCGATATTCCAGGTCAGGGTCGTCGCGCCCGCGGCCGGATCGCCGGCCTGCACAGGCTCGGTGATATCGCCGTGGCTGAAGGGCGCCACCGCAGTGAAGGGCGCACTGTTGTCGCCATTGATCGCCAGGGTGCGATCGAACACCATGCCCTGCGGCAGGGTATCGGTAATTGCCGCATTGGGGGCACTGCCCTCCGGCAGGCTCAGGCGCAGCTCGTATTCGACGAAATCACCAATACGCAGCAGCGCATCGCCGGTGCCGTAGCTGTCGTCCAGGCGGGTCTTGGTGATGGTGCTGTCGTTGGCGGCAGTGAGCTGGGCTATTTCGTCTTTAATGACGTAATCATTCAGCGCCGGCGACTCGCTGCCGTTGCGTTCGTAAATGCTGGTGTTGTCTTCATCCAGGCTGGTCCACTCGATGCGGCTGGTACCGGAGAGATCGGTGGCCGCCAGCACGCTGTCGATCACCACGGCGTCGAACACCAGCGGGCTGTTGCCGCCGGCGGCGATATCCAGGTCGCTATTGCTGCGGTTCCAGTCCAGGGTCTGCGCGCTATTGATGCCGTCGCCGGCCAGCGCCGGATCGCCGATCGCAGCGCCGCCGAAGGTGGCGCTGCCCGGAACGAATTCCAGCCCCAGGGACAGCTGCTCGCTGACGATCAGGTCGTAGGCGTCGGAGTTTTCCGGATTGCCCGCGGCGGTCAGGTCCAGGGTAAAGCGCAGCACATCGCCGGCGTCCGGGGCGTTGCCGGGGCTGGTGATATTTTCAAGGGTTTTGGCCAGGGTGAGATCCGGCTCGACGATGGTCAGGGTTTCCGCGGTATCGCTGCCGCCGTTCTGCGCACTGCCACCATCGAACTCCGCGTAGGTATAGCTGGCCAGGTTGTCGAAGTTGTGTCCGGCCTGGGCCGTCGTATTGTTCGCGACCCGCGCCCTGACTTCAAAGATGGCCACCTGACCCGCGGGAATAATATCCACCGCAAAACTCAGGTTGTTGCCACTGCTATTGTCGGTGACGTCGAGGCCGTTGCCGCTGACTTCCTGGGCTTGAATCAGCTCCAGGCTGGAATCGAGAACATCCTCGACAACAACGTCGTAGATCGCCGAGGTGGTGGCACTGCCGGGCACCTGGATGCGATAGAGCACTTCCTCGCCCACTGCGGCGGTGCTGTCGGATTGCAGTGTTTTTGCCGGCGGTGTGACGCTGGTGGCCGCGGTGCCCATCGGATATGGAGACTGCAACGCCACCGGTCCGTACTGCTGGCCGGACTCCGCAGGCAGGGACCAGTAGTCATTTACAGTGAAGGTATTTTCCCAGGTCTCACCGCCGCCGATATCGGTGTAAAAACCGATCTCGTAGTAGATATCCAGGCAAGCCCCGGCAGCGATCGCGGTGCTGAACTCGAACAGCATATCGCCGTCGCGGGCGGCAGGCGCAGTGTAGGTGTAATCGGTGCCCTCAGTCAGCGGATTGCCGTCGACAGAGACCTGCATATTCGCGATGGAGGTTTCATCCATCTGCGGGGCCAGGTCGTCGGTCAGCGACAGGTCGTAGGCCGGCGCCAGGCCGGAGTTACAGGCGTGCAGGGTGAACTGCATCACGTCGTTGGCCGGGTCCACATTCATATGGGAGGCGGGCCAGGTGGCGTCGGTCTTGGTCAGGCCATCGATCACCGGCTGCAGCACAGTGATGCTGGCATCGTCCTGCGGCGGCGACGCCGCGCCGGTGTAATTGAGAATCGCAGTGTTGGTCAGGGTCGCGCTGGGTGCGCTGATGCCGGAGTCCTCGGTCACCCGCGCCGTATACTCGATCACAAACGCGTTGGTATTGCCGAACTCGCTGGTGATATCCCCCAGGTCCCAGGTCACAGTGCCGGTGGCGCCGGTTGCCGGCACACTGTTGGCGCTGTAGGTAAAGCCGTTCAGGCTGTCGCTGTAGGGCGCAGTGGTGTCCCCATTGACGCTGATCACGGACTCGAAGGTCAGGCCGGCCGGCAGCTGGTCGTCCACGGTAACCGCCGGTGTGGTACCGGACTGCAGGTTCAGCTCCAGACGGTAGTTGGCGGTATCGCCCAGGCGCATTTCGCCGACGGGGGTGTCCGTATCGGTATCGGCGACAACGCTCTTGGCGATATCGGTGTTGTCAACGGTGTTGATACTGGCCTCGGCGGGGCCCACGCAATAGTCGTCCGGTGCCGAGATAGTCGGGCAGCCCTCGCCATCCCGCTCGTAGGCGGTATCGTTGATGCTGCTGTCGTCCAGGGAGGTCCAGTCCAGTATTACGCTGTTGTTGATCGGCTGGCCGAAGACGCCGGTCACCTCTGCGTGATAGGTCAGCACCAGGGTGCTGCCGAGAGGTAGGTCGAGGCTGTTGTCGCCGTTCTCGCGGCCCCAGATCAGCGGACCGGACGGTGCACCGTCCGGCGTGGTAACAAAACCAACAACTGGCGTGCCGTTTACTTCTGCCGTCGGGGTAAAGCTGTTGTCGAACTGAAGCTCCGGCGGCAGCGTATCCACCAGATTCAGGTCGAATGCATCGGCGGTGGAAACACCAACGTGCTGGACGGTGATCACGTATTCGAGTACATCGCCACCCACCGGAAGGTTGCCCGGGTTGCTGGCATTGCTGACCGCCTTGTCGATGATCAGCTGCGGCTCGACCACGGTTACCGCGGCGGTGTTGTCGTTCAGGTTTTCCGTAGCGTCACTCTCGCCGTTACTGTAGCTCAGGTTGACGCCGTTCTGGCGCGAGTCGCCGGCATCGGTGGCCAGGTCGTTCTCCACCCGTGCGAAATAGTTGATGCGGATAACCGGGTCAATGGCACTGCCGGCGGTGTCGTTCTCGCTTTCGGTATCGACGGTGCCGATATCCCAGGTGGCATTGCCTGCGGTGTTGTCTGCCGGGAAGCTGTTGAACGACGCCTCCCCAACGGCGCCAGCGTTGATGGACTCGATACCGATAAATTCGTAGGTAATGTCGTAGTCGGCGTTGTGGCTCAGTACATAGCCTTCCAGGCTGCCGAGTTGGTCGGTGACGACGACATTCTGGCTGACGCCTTCCGGCAGCTGTATCTCGACCTGGAAATTCTTGTGGGCGCCGATGGTCGGCACCACGGCCGGGTCCAGGTCCGTCTTGGCGACGACCAGCGGCGGCACTTCGGTCTGCGCGGAGGCGTTGGTCTCGTAATCGTTGATCGCGTCGCCGGCATTGGGTAGCACGCCGATGCGCATACCGTCGGCGGCGCCGTCCACGCCTATCTCACCGCCGCTGTTCAGGGCCACATCCCGCCCAGGCAGGGACTGCCAGCGGGCCTCGATGGTGTTGTCGAGAATCTCGTGGGGCTCTACGCCCTGCTCCACCTGCACGTCGAAGGTGAAGGACTTGGTCTCACCCGGCGCGATGGTATAGTCGGCGTTGGCGCGGTTCCAGCTGAATATCGGCGCATTGGGGCCGATGGTGGTGGTGTCGTCGTTCTGGGGCGGATCGGTGCCGCCGATATTGCCCAGGTAAACCAGTTTGGTGCCGGTCAGGTCGTCCAGCACCCGCAGGTTGTAGGCGTCGGCGCTGCCGGTATTTTCCGCGGTCACGGTGACCGTGAGGATATCGTCCGCATCGCTGTTGGCGACGGCGAAAGACTTGGTGAGGACGATATTCGGTTCCTGCACCGTGACTTCGTGGGAGTCGAAGGGCACCACTACGGTATTGCCGCCCTCGTCCACATAGCTGACCTGGGCCGTGGTGTAGCTTCCACCGTTGCCGATCACATCGCCATCGTTGGTATTGGCGCTGTTCTCGATACGCGCAATAAATTCCACCGGGAATTCGAAAAGACTGCCGGAAACCGTGGTCAGCTCCTGGTCGCCGAAATCCCACTCGATATAGTCGTTGCTGCCGGTGCTGGTACAGGTGGGCGTGAAAGAACCGCCGGGGACAAAACCGGCCGCATCGTAGGGCGCCGCATCTAGGTTGACTTCCTGCCCCTCGATACAGCGCATGCCCGCCGGCAGTTCATCGCGAATCACGAAGTTGCGCAGCTTGGCCGCCGGAATCTGCGCGGTCAGCTGGTAGCGGATCTCCTCGCCGACCACCACATTGTCGCTGCTGGTGCCGCTGGCGCTGCCATTGGACAGCTCCAGCGCCGCCTTGGGTTCCGCCTGCACCTCGATAATCTGCATCTGCGCGGTAGCGTCGGCGGACTGGTAGTGGCGCGCGCGGCCCTGCGGGTCGTTCTGCGGAGAACAGCTGGCCTCGTCCGTATCGTTAAAGGCGCACCCCAGTCCATCGTTGTCCGCATCGCTGTCGATCTGCGGCGCATTCTGGTTGCCGAAATCCCCCTCCAGGCTGTCGTAGCGCACGAAGAAGGTATTGGTAAAGGTCTGCAGCGGCGCCACCGACTGGTGCGGCTTGACGCGGTAGTAAAGGGTTACCGATTCGCCCGGATTCAAGCGCTCCAGTGCCGCCGAATGCTCGTAGGAGAAGGTCACGATGGCCGGCGTGCCGCCATCGGCGCAGTGGGTCGCCTCATCGTAGTCGTCGGCGCCGGCGGTGGTGCCCACCCAGCCGTCGTCACCCTGCGCGGTTTCGGACGAGCCGTCGGCGTCGTTGTCGATGAGGTCCTCGTGCAGCGGCTGCACGCACATCTGGCCGGACGGGTCCAGGGTGTCGGTAATCACCAGATCGTAGGCCGGTGCGCGACCTACGCCGCTGTCGGCGGCGCGGTTGCTTACGGTCAGCCGGAAGATATAGGTCTGGTCGCGGTGACCGTCGTCCGTCAGGTCCTCCCAGGTGTCACAGCTAACACCTGTCCCGTGAAGGTTTTCGTTACAGACCTTTTTATCCACCTCGATATGCGGTTCCGTGATCGTCAGGTCTTCGCGCCACTCGGACTCCGCCGGGTAGCCGGGGATATTGCTGGGTACACCGCTGTAGTTGTCGACGATCACTTCTTCATCGTCGAAGACCGCGGTGAACTGGGAGCGGCCGTAGTCGGTGCTCGGATTAGCATGCTGATTCGGGTCGGCGACGGCGTCCACCGGATCGTTCAGCAGGCGGGTGGTCATATTCCACAGGAACCAGCGGTCCCGCTCGGAGACGGGGTCCAGCAGGTCCCATTCCAGGTCCAGCTCGCTCAGCGGATTGTTGAGTCCGCCCAGCTCGCTGATGTTTGAGCCGATATCCTTACAGTTTGTGTTCGAGTCCGGATCGGGCAGGGTCACCTCGGCACAGGACAACTGCTGATCGGCGATGTAACCCTGACCATCGGGTATATCATCCTTCATGGTGATATCTTTCACCTTGATCAGGCTGTAGCCGGGGGTATCGAAACCGAACCAGCCGCCGGCGTAGATATCGAAACCGCAGTCCTCGCCGATAATGATCTGGTCGTTGGGAAATGCCGCTTCAGAAGTCAGCTCGGTACACTCGTCGGCGCGCTCCTTGATCAGGTTGAAGCCCAGCGCCTTGGCCCGGATGGCGTCGAGGGTGTAGTTGTTGGCCTGCTGCTGGTCGGGGAAGGTGCCGGCAACGCTGGCCGGTGCCGGGAAGTCCAGCGGCGTGCCGTCGTGCAGGGTGATCTCCCCCACCACGTCGGCGCGGAAGGTCAGGTCGTCGTCAGTCGCAGAGTGGTTCCGCTCCACATCGAAATTCAGCGTGACCACCTGCCCGGGCTGTATAGTGCCCAGGCTGTCGCAGAGGTAGACACTGGCGCTGTTGGGCAGGAAGACTGGGTCCTCCCACAGCGGGTGGATATTGCTGGAGATTGGATAGTTATGCGGATCAGTGACCGGGCTACAGCTGCCGGGATTCACCACCGACATCGCCTCGCCGAAGGTCACATAGACATAGTGGTCATTGGCCTCGTGACCGCCGTTGTTGATCACCTCCACGGTCATGGTGGTTGTGCCGCTGTCGCGCACGATGTAGAGCGGCGGCTGGGCGAGAAAATCCAGGTCCTCCGGGTCCGGTTCGACCGGTGTATTGACCACTTGGGTCGGCGGATCGTTGAGGGAGCAGAAGTCCTCGAAATCTATGCTCAGGACATTGTCCGCCAGGGGAATATTGCTGTTGGGATCGTCGGCACCCGCCAACTCCTCCGGCACATCGAGATCTGCGACCTTGTCGTAAAAGCTTGACTCCGTAGTCACGATACGGAAACGGATCTGGATTTGGTCCCCATGCCGCATCATGTTTTCCTGATCCGGATAATCCGGATGCACGGTGCTGCTCAGGAGGCGAAATTCCGGCTGGTTGTTGGCGAGGGGGTCGGAGTCCCACTGATTCCAGGTGGAGCCGACGCGCCACTCAAGGGTATCCGCCATACCCGGATAACTAGCAGCATAATTAGCGCCGTGACCACCGTCGTAGTTGCGACCGGTATTGCTGCTGATAATTCTCGGATCGTAAGTTGTGTCCACCACATATTCGTTGGGCAGGTCGTTGGTAAACACGATGTCCTTGACCGAACCACCGCTCTGGTTGTTGAGCGTGATGGTCACATAGCCGGCAGCACCCAGTGGCTGGGCGGTGTTGGTGCCGGTGATGTCCACGGTGACATCAAGGCTGTTATCGGAAAGGGCGATCAGGTCCTCGGTTTCCGGTTGGTTGCCGACGGAACCGCCGCTGGGGCTGGAAATACCACCGGGGCCATTGCCAGTGACATCGCAACCCCACTGCAGGTCATCGACTATGTTGGTGCTGTCCTCGCAGGAACTTGTGACCTTGCCCACCAGATAGAGCACATTGTAACCGCCGACGGGCACGTCCGGCGTTCCGGAGGCGCCGAAGGGAGAATTGATCTCGAAATCCTCCAGCGTCTGGCCGGCTGAAATACAGGGTGAACCACCGGGAGCTACGCCGTCGTTGTTCGCCACCGCCAGTGCAGACGACTCCGAGGGACAGGCGTAGTCGATATCCGTATTGGGATCGGGCACTATCATATCCAAGCGCACGTCCTGCATGGCCACGTCGCCGCTGTTGTTGATGCGCACCCGCCAGACTACGTCGTCGTTGATATTGCCGTAGACGTCGTTGCTCCAGTTGGTCTGCTCCGCGTCGACGTTGCGCCCCTGATTCTGAATGGCCGGCTGCGGCTCGCGCAGGTACAGGTCTAGGCTGTCGCTATCCGTCTCTCTGGGGAAATTGCAGTAGTCGAAAGAGGCTGTCGCATCGAGTATGCGGCTGTTGCTGACGATGTCCTCTTCCTCCCCGGAAACACTACGCACGCCGAAGGTGATGGTCATGGTGCTGCCTTCGGGCCGGGACGCCAGGGCGGAGAGCTCTGACGAGGTCCAGGTAAGCGTGGTACCGTTGATACTGGGGTCCGCGGAGGAGCCCGCACTCGCCACCGTGGAGCCGGGGATATACTCGAGCTCCGAACTGCCGAGATCCTCGGTAACCACGATATTGTCGATATGCTGGTTGGGACCGTGAATACCACTGGGGACACTGATCTCAATAGTGACTTGGCCGTTGCCACAGAGGGTGCACCAGCTATCGCTATAGCGGTGGTCCAGGATATCGAAGGAACTGGGGTCATTTGGGTTATTCGGGCAGTTGTGATCCGCCAGCGCTTCCGGCGCAGACAACAGAAACCCACAGCAGGCAAGCAAAAAGCCAACAAGCGCATTCTTCAAAGATTTCCGTCCAGTTACTTCCGACATCATCGTCACTTATCAGCCGCCGCTCTCAATTGAAACTCATAACCCCGGCACCCAACGGCACCGCCACCGGACAGGCACTCCCCGGTGGGCGAACTTTAGTCAGAAGGCGAGTTTGCAGCCGTGAAGCAGGTCATAAATAGCGGTTTGGCAGGGAACTTTTTTAAGGTTTGCCAAGTGGTTCTCAGGGGAACTTGAGGTGGATTCTTAAGTGGTGGGTAGGAGGTATCGGGGCGGGGGTTGGGCCGCTCTTGGGTTGTTGGTTGGTTCCTTGCCGTAACGGCAAGTTGTATTGCCGGCCGCGGGATCGATCGCGGCCATGGGCCGCTTCTCTAAAGCGGCTCCTGATGTCAACCACTAATCTGGTTTCCGCTGTCCAACCATTACTGAGTTTCAGGCTTCTCTACGTGGTCGCT